>CALKJX010000188.1 GCA_937995555.1 uncultured Elioraea sp. | reverse complement strand
CCGATGTCCTGCAACACCTTCGGCCGGCTGTTCCGCTTCACCACCTTCGGCGAGAGCCACGGCCCGGCGATCGGCTGCGTGGTGGACGGCTGCCCGCCGCGCATCCCCCTGACCGAGGCCGACATCCAGCCCTGGCTCGATCGTCGCCGGCCCGGCCAGTCGAAGTTCACCACCCAGCGCCAGGAACCGGACGAGGTGCGCATCCTCTCGGGCGTGTTCGAGGGCATGACCACCGGCCACCCGATCGCGCTGATGATCGAGAATGTCGATCAGCGCTCGAAGGACTACGGCGAGATCAAGGACCGGTTCCGCCCCGGCCACGCCGACCTCACCTACTGGCTGAAATACGGCATCCGCGACTACCGCGGCGGCGGCCGGGCCTCCGCGCGCGAGACGGCGCTGCGCGTCGCGGCCGGCGCGATCGCGCGCAAGGTGCTGGGCGAGGCGGTGACGATCCGCGGGGCGCTGGTGCAGATGGGGCCATGGACGATCGATCGCACACGGTGGGACTGGTCGGCGGTGGCCGACAATCCGTTCTTCTGCCCCGACCGCCAGGCGGCGCAGGCCTGGGAGGGGCACCTGATGGAGGTGCGCAAGCGCGGCTCCTCGGTCGGCGCAGTGATCGAGGTGGTGGCCGAGGGCGTGCCGCCTGGGCTCGGCGAGCCTGTCTACGGCAAGCTCGATGCGGAACTCGCGAGCGCGATGATGGGGATCAACGCCGTCAAGGCGGTGGAGATCGGTGCGGGCTTCGCCGCCGCAGCGCTCTCCGGCGAAGAGAACGCCGATGCCTTCCGCATGGAGACCGGCGGTGACGGACAACGGCGGGTCGTGTTCGGCTCGAACAACGCCGGCGGAATCCTTGGCGGCATCAGCACCGGCCAGCCGATCGTCGTGCGGTTCGCGGTGAAGCCGACGAGTTCGATCCTCGTGCCCGTGCCGGCGGTCGATCTGCACGGCAACGAGGTGGAGGTGAGCACGCGCGGCCGCCACGACCCGTGCGTCGGCATTCGCGCCGTGCCGGTGGGTGAGGCGATGATGGCCTGTGTGCTCGCCGACCAGATGCTGCGCCGACGCGCGCAGACCCCCGACGCGCCGGACAGCCCGATTCTGCCGCGGCCCTGAACACGGGCTTGTTGCAGAATGCAACGCGGAATGCGGCGCAGCATGCCGTCACGTCGCTTTGACTGTCGATCGGTGCGCTCATCGCGCGACAGTGCGCGCGAGCTGAGAGAAACGGGGTTGAGATGAGCGGAGCGGATGCACGCGACGTGGATTCGCCGACAGCGATCAGGGCTGTCGCGCGCCGCTTCATCGATCTTGTCGGCCACGGGCGCTGGCAGCAGCGCGTGGAAGCGATCGAACGGGCCATCGGCGCGCAACGGATTGCCGGCCGCGTCCTGCGTGACCGCCACGCGATCGAGCTCGCGATCGCACGCCTGGCGCAGGGCACGACGGCACGCCCGACCGGCGCGGAGCGGGAAATAGCGCAACTGATGGCGCACACGCTGGCGGTGCACGCCTCCCTGTTGTCGGCCGCGCAGGATCGCTTGATCCGCCGCATCGAGGCGGGCCTCAACGGCGCGAGCACCCTCATTCCGGTGTTTCATCTGATCCGAACCGCGCAACTCAACCGGGCACGCGGCTTCGCCGTCCGGTTCCCGGGCCTGGAGGACGAGACGCCGCACGACCTGCTCATCGAACGCGACGGGCGCGCCGCAGAGATCGTCTGTACGGTCGTTTCCGCCGATGAAGGCCGCTGGGTGCACCGTGGTGACTGGTTTGCGCTGGTGGACCGGATCAATCCGGAACTGCAATCCTGGCTTGCCGCCCATCCCGGCCGTTACCTGCTCAAGATGACGCTGCCCGAGGGTCTCGACTCGACCCGCAACCTCGCCGAGGTGCAGGCGCGCATCGCCGCCCTGCTGCAGGAAGAGCGGAAATCCGACCACAGCGAGACCGCGGTGCTGCGGCTCGATCCGCTGCTGATCGCGCAGGCCGAGGCCGGGCAGGCCGCGCTCGCCGCGCGTCTGCGCGCCCAGTTCGGCGAGGAGGCGCATTTCGCCGTCGCCGCGGCCGAGAGCTCCATGTTCGTCATGGCCGCACGCGCCGGGCGCCCGAACGACGTCGCCGCCGTGCTGCAGCGCCGCCTGTCCGAGCTTCCCGCACGGCTGTCCGGAGAGCGTCCCGGCATTCTCGCGGTGTTCGTCGAGGATACCGATCCGAGAGAATGGCGCAGCTTGCGCGAGCGGCTGGAGATCGAAGGCGCGACGCGCAACTTCCTCACCGCCCCAGAGGCGAAGCCGGTGGTCGCGGTCACCTGCTCCAGCCGTTTCGAGCTCCTCGGCCAGCCTGAGCCGCTGGCCGCGCGGGGCGGCGAGTTGCGCTACCGCAACCCCGCCCATCCGGCCGCGAAGGACGCTGCCCTCGCCCCGGCGGTGCTCAGTCAGGTCTGACCGACTGCGCCGCGCAGGTTCAGCATCGCCCGCGCCTCGTCCGGCGTCATCGGCTCGGCCCCCATCAGGCGGATGATCTGCACCGCCCGGTCGACCAGCTGGGCGTTGTCACGGGCGAGTTCGCCCTTCTCGATGTAGAGATTGTCCTCGATCCCGACGCGCACATGCCCGCCAAGCAGCACGGCTTGTGCAACCATCGGCATCTGCATG
>CALKJX010000187.1 GCA_937995555.1 uncultured Elioraea sp. | reverse complement strand
ATCGTAGGGTGCCAAGTTGGGGTGCGGGTTGCCGGTCGGCACCGGACGCTTGCCCGAGAGGAAGAAGTTCGCCGCGTGCGGGTGCAGCAGCGCCATGCCGCAGTCGTGCAGCGTCATGTCGATGAACTGGCCCTGGCCGCTGTTCGCGCGCTCATAGACCGCCATCAGGATCGCGATCGCGCTGAACAGGCCGGTGCCGATGTCGACAATCGGCGTGCCGAGCCGCACCGGCCCCGTCTCGGGCGTGCCGTTGATGCTCATCAGCCCGACCATCGCCTGCACGATCGCGTCGTAGCCGGGGAAGCCGCCAAGCGGCCCGTCGGCGCCGAAGCCCGAGACGCGGCAGTGGATCAGGCGCGGGAACTTCGCCTTCAGCGTGTCGTAGCCGATGCCCCATTTCTCCATCGTGCCTGGCTTGAAGTTCTCGACCAGCACGTCCGCGCCGTCGAGCAGGCGCAGCAGCACCGCGCGCGCTTCCGGCTGCGCCAGATCGAGTCCGATCGACTTCTTGTTGCGGTTGACGCCGATGAAGTAGCTGGCGTCGCGCGTGCCGTCCTCGTGCGCGTGGAAGGGCGGGCCCCAGTCGCGCACCTCGTCGCCCTGCGGCGGCTCGATCTTGATCACCTCCGCGCCGTGATCGGCCAGCACCATGGTGCAGTACGGCCCGCCGAGCACGCGGGTGAGGTCGATGATCTTGAGGCCGGCAAGCGCCCCCGGGCTGACCATGATGTGCCTCCTTACGCCGCGCGCGCGCCGAACACGCGGGCGCAGAATTGCGGATAGGTGTCCTCGAGTGCGGCGCGGATCGGCCCCGCCAGCGCGGCGCGGTCGGACTCGGACGGACCGCGCGTCTCGGGGACAGCGTCGGGTTCGTCGTAGTCGAAGCCGGTGGCCTCGCGCACGCTCTCGCGCGTCTCGCCCGGATGGAGCGAGGCGAGCACGAAGCGAGCGCGCGGGGCATCGAAGGTGAACACGCAGCGCCCGGTCACGAGGGCCTGCGGCGAGCCGCGCCGGAACACCCCGGGCGGCGACACGCCCGGTGCCGAGACGTAGTCCACCTTCGGCACGAGCACGCGCGGCGAGTGCTCCTCGCGGAACAGGATCACCCGCGGCACGGTGAAGGCCATGAAGGCGGAGCCGAAATTGCCCGGCAGGCGCGCCGAAGAGCCCGCGGGCTGGCCGGTGCCGATCAGGTTGATGTTCGCCTGCCCGTCGATCTGCACGCCGCCGAGGAAGAACAGGTCGATGCGTCCCTGCCCGGCGAGATCGAACAGCTCGCGCGCGCCCTCGGTGAACGGATTGCCGACCCGCTGCTGGAGCAGGCTCAGGCGCACATCGAGGCCGCGATGACGCGCCAGCATCACCGCATGCGCCGGGATCGGGCTCGCCGCGCCGACTGCGGCATGGCGCGCCGGATGCGGGTGCGGGGCGGCGATCAGGTCGGCGATCGCCGCGATCAGCAGTTCCTCGCGCGCGACGGTCATTCCGCGGCCTTCGGCAAGGGGCCGAGCACATGCTCGGCGAGATAGGCGCGGAACCCCTCGTCGGTGCGCGCCGCCTTGGCGTAGGCGTCGATATGCGCGGCATCGGCGCCGTAGAGGTCGAGCAGGCCGAGCGGCCAGGCGCCGCGCTCGGCGACCGCCACGGCCGACACGTAGAGCGACGAGATCACACCGGGCGCGAGCCGCTCGTCCTCCATCAGGTTGCCCTCGACGATCCGCTCGGCGGTCACCAGCGTGGCGCGCGCGGCGTGCGCGATGGTGGCGAGCTCGCGCCGCCGCCCGACCCAGACATTGCCGAACCGATCCGCCATCGCGGCGTGGATCAGGGCAAGATCGGGCGCCAGCGCCGGGATCAGCACGATCGGGTCGGGCGCGTCCGCGAACGGATTGTCGATCACTTTCCATTCGGGCCGCTGCGGCAGCAGGTCGGTGCCGATCATCCCGCGCAGCGGCATGAACGGCACGCCCTTCTCGGCCGCCTGGAGCGCGGTATGCACGGCCGGGCAGGTCGCGTCCGTGAGATGCAGCGCGCCCGCCTTCATCGCCGCGGTGAACCGCGGCGCAAGCCCGGCCTCACCCAGCGTCACCGCCGAGGTGGTGAGCGAGGCGACGCAGCCGGCACCGATCAGCAGATCGGTCGCGAAGCCCGAGATCGGCACGCCGAGCACGCTGAGGTCGCGCACGCCGCGGCGGATCAGCGCGCGCACGAGGGCCACCGGGCAGAGCGAGTTGTCCGGCGGCAGGGCCACGAAGGCGCCGTCGGGGACGCGCGCGGCAAGCGCGTCGAGGCTGTCGAGCGGGACGGTCATCAGGCGGTCCTCACGCTTGCATCCTGCACCGCGGCAGGCGCCGGCGGAAGCCCGCATCGGGGCAGGCCGCCCTGAGCTCGGCGACGATCCGGCCGCGCTTGCCGCGCGGGTGTCCGTCAGCCGAGCCAGCGCGCGAGGAAGGCCGCCGTACGCCCGTTGGCGATCGCGGCCGCCCGCCCGTCCCAGTGCTGGCCGTCCACACGGGCAAAGGCGTGATCCACACCCGGATAGACATGCGCCTCGACACGCGGGTTGGGCATGACCGCGGCCAGCACCGCGCCTTGCGCCTCCTTGGAGACGAACTTGTCGTTCTCGGCGATGTGCATCAGCAACGGGTTCGCGGCATGGCGCAGCTCGCCGGCGAGCCCCTCCAGCATCACGCCATAGTAGGAGACGTTGCAGTCGGCGTCCGACCTGATCGCCATCAGCGCCGCCAGCCGCCCGCCGAGGCAGAAGCCGATCGTGCCCGCCCGGCCATTGCAGCCTTCGAGGCGGCGCGCCACGGCGAGCGTGGCCTTCAGGTCCTCGACCCCCTTGTCCTGGTCGAACGCCTTGAGCAGCGCGAAGGCCTTGTCCCACTCCGCCTGGGTCTTGTCGGTGAGCGAGACGCGCGGTTCGAGCCGCCAGAACAGGTCGGGGCAGACGCCGATGAAGCCCTGATCGGCGATCGCGTCGGTGATCGCGCGCATCGCCGGGCTGACGCCGAAGATCTCCTGGATCACGACCACCGCACCGGCGGGTGTGCCCTTGGGCCGCGCGACATAGGCGAAGAACGCGCCCGAACCGTCCGCCGCCTTGATGCTGATCTCGGTCATCGATCCTCCTCCGTCCTGCGCGGCGCGGAGCATATCCGCCCCGTCGCCGCCGGGCCAACCGCCGGCCGCGCGCTCAGCGCCGCGGCCGCTGGCCTGACGGTACCGCCGGCATCTGCATGGTCTTGTAGCCGGGCGGCACCTCGAACCGCTCGGCCGTCTGGCGGTCCAGGCTGACACGGGTCGCCTCCATCTTGCCGCGCTCGCCGTCCTCCTCGAACTCGCCGCGCAGCATGATGCCGTGCTCGGTCACGCAGGCGGTGCCCTGCGGCTTGCCCTGCCGGACGACGCGATAGACGGTGCAGGCGAGGCCCGCGACGCGGTCGGTGCCGACGCGGGTCAGGGTGGCGTCCTCTTCGATCGGACTGATCGGCACATCCCGGTCGCCCATGGCACCGCCTGAGAGCTCTATCGCCATGCGGCTCTCATGCTGGAGCACCCACATGCTCGGCCCGCCGAGCTCCATGATCATCGAGACGTTCTGTCCGGCCTCGGCCATGTCGATGCGCTGGCGTTTCGTCGCCGCGCTGAAGGACATCTGCATGGTCTTCGGCGCCTCTGTGCCGAACCCCGTCATCGCGTAGGTGGCGGCGTAGTCGCGTGTCGGCACGCGCGGCGGCTCCTGGGCGGCGGCGGGCGAGACGAGCGCGAGGGTGAGCAGCAGGGCGGTTCGGCGCATCGGGGCTCTCCGGGGCAGGGGACATGCAGCCTGCCGGGATCGCGAGGCGCGGGTCAACCGCGACGCCGTGTGAAGCCGCGCACACTCTTGGGCGGCGACCGCGCACTGGGCTTCCGATGGCGCGATGCCGGGCACGACGCGGGCGATCCCCGTCGGCAACGATCGCGTCCCCGCACGAACAGAGGAGACCGAGCATGCGCATGTCCATGAAGGGCGTCCCGCTGCCGGTTCAGCGCCTCGCGGCTCAGCACCTCGAATGGCTGCGCGGCACCGAGCCGATGAACGGCATGGAGGACGCGCGTCTTGCCGACACGGCGGTGCCGATCCACCGCCCCGACATCGATGGGGTCGCCTACTCCGGGTTCGCCGCGATGGGCGGGCGCGGAGCCGGCACGGCTCCATCGGCTCGACGCGCTCGCCGTGCGGCCGAGGACGCGAACGGAAGGCTGGTCGGCCAGCTCGGGCAGATCCCGGCGCTGATCGTCGGCCAGCCGCATCGGCTCGCGTGTTACGACAGCGCGATCGCCGGCGCGATCGCGATGCCGTTCGGCGAGCAGCGTACCGACGAGGGCGCCGGGACCGTGCGCCACGAGGTCAAAACCAGCGGCCCCGACGCACCGCAGCTCGCGACGGCCGAGCCCGATGGCTGGGCCGACCTCAAGAAGCGCTGCGCGAACGCGTTCGGCCCCATGCTCGACCATCTGCGCGGCCGCGCCGCGCGCGTGTGGGAAATCGAGGAGGCGGTCGCGCGCTTCGGCGAAGGCATTCTCGCCGGCACGACGCATCGAGTCGCGCTGCTCGACGAAGCCGGGCTCGAGATCACGGGCGATGGCGCCCGCATGGCGCGCGAGCCTCGAGGAGACACCCGGCGGCACGCCGGTGCTGGTGCTGACGGCGAGCCCGCTCTCGCTGCCGCACGAGCTCGATCTCCAGGTCGCGGCGAGCTGCGCCGATGGCACGAAGGAGATGCTGCGCTTCCTCCTCGTCAGCCGCGATGTCCGGTCCAACACCGAGGCCGATCGGTCGCGCGACGGCCTGATCGCGCGCGAGGGGTGAGGCGATGAGCTGGACCTGCCACTGGGCGGCCGGTGGCCATGGCGCGCAGCCGCTCTCCAACCACTTCCAGCATGCCGGCTGCGCGTTCGGTCGGGCGCGATCTTCCCCTGGAAGCGGCCGTACCTTCACCCGGCTGGATGCGCACCGGAACAGCGCGGGCTGGCACGAGGGGCGGCTGCGCGAGCATGCGCGCAACTCGATCCGCGACCGCCGCACGCCGGCGGTGATCGGCACGGGCTGGCTGAACCACCACCCGGTCGCCTGCGGCTATGCGTGGCAGCGCCGCACCATCCGCCGCTGCTTCATCTTCTGCTGGACCGAGGAGGTCTATGACCGCTGGTTCCACGTCAACACGGGCTGGGGCGGCTCCGGCTATGGCTGGGTCGAGGCCGGCACCTGGTTCGCCGGCGAGATCAGGCCATAGTCCCGAACCGCGCTGATCCCTGCCCGCGCCGGGCAGGGATCAGTCGCGCGCGCGCAGCGCCAGGATCTCGGCGCGCAGCAGCGCCGGATCTGGGTCGGCGAGGAACCGTGCCGGCGCCTCGAGCGCGACCAGAAGTCGGCGGCGATACTCGGCGCGCGGAATCTCGATCGCGCCGAAGCGGGCGAGATGCTCGGTGACGAATTGCGTGTCGAGCAGGCGGAATCCGCCGAGGCGAAGCCGCGCCACCAGATGCACGAGCGCGACCTTCGAGGCATCGCGTGCGGCCGAGAACATGCTCTCGCCGAAGAACGCCCCGCCGAGTGCCACACCGTAGAGCCCGCCGACCAGCCGTCCCTGCCGCCAGCACTCGACCGAGTGCGCGTATCCCATCACATGCAGCGCGCCGAACAGCCGTTCGATCTCGGGATTGATCCAGGTCTCGGGCCGGTCCGGCGTGGGCGCCGCGCAGCCTTGCATCACCTGCGCGAAGGCGGTGTCGCAGCGCACCTCGAACGTGTCCGACAGCACCGTGCGCGCGAGCCGGCGCGGCAGGTGGAACGCATCGAGCGGCTGCACGCCGCGCAGTTCCGGATCGAGCCAGTAGAGCCGCTCGCCGTCGCGACGCTCGGCCATCGGGAACAGCCCGGCCCGGTAGGCGCGCAGCACGAGGTCGGGCGTGATCTCGGTCAGGCCCGCCCCGTGGCGCGTCATGCGCTCTCCGGTTGCGGGCCGCGCGCGACGAAGCGCTCCAGCCAATGGATCGTGTACTCGCCGGCGAGGAACTCCGCATCCTCGACGATCCGGCGATGCAGCGGCAACGTCGTTGCGATGCCGTCGATCACGAACTCCTCCAGCGCGCGGCGAAGCCGCATCAACGCCATCGCCCGGTCCGCGCCATGGACGACAAGCTTGGCGACCAGGCTGTCATAGTAAGGCGGCACGGTGTAGCCGGCATAGAGTGCCGAATCGACGCGCACGCCCAAGCCCCCCGGTGCGTGATAGGTGGTCACTCTCCCGGGGGTTGGCAGGAAGGTGTCCGGGTCCTCGGCGGTGATCCGGCACTCGATCGCATGGCCGTTGAAGCGGATCTCGTCCTGGCCGAAGCCGAGCGGGATGCCGGCGGCGATGCGGATCTGTTCCCGCACCAGATCGACGCCGCAGACCATCTCCGTGACCGGATGTTCGACCTGCAGTCTCGTGTTCATCTCGATGAAGGCGAACTGCCCGTCCTGGTAGAGGAACTCGAGCGTGCCCGCGTTGCGGTAGCCGATCTCGCTGAGCGCCGCCGTCACCACCGCGCCGAGCCGGTCGCGCTCCGTCCCGTCGAGGGCGGGGCTGCCGGCCTCCTCCACCAGCTTCTGGTGACGGCGCTGCAACGAGCAGTCGCGCTCGCCGAAATGCACCACGGTGCCGTGCGCATCGGCGAGCACCTGCAACTCGATGTGGCGCGGCCGGTCGAGATACTTCTCCATGTAGACGGCATCGTTGCCGAACGCGGCCTTGGCTTCGGTGCGGGCGATGCGGAACGCATCCGCCACGTCCTCGATCGTGCGCGCGACCTTCATCCCGCGCCCGCCGCCCCCCGCGGCCGCCTTGATCAGCACCGGCGGACCGATCCGCCGCGCCACCGCCTCGGCCTCCTCGATCGTGTCGACCGGCCCGTCCGAGCCCGGCACCAGCGGCACACCGAGCCGCGCCATGGTGCGCTTGGCCTCGATCTTGTCACCCATCATGCGGATGTGGTCGGGCGAAGGGCCGATGAAGGCGATGCCGTGCTGCTCGACGATCGAGGCGAACTCGGCGTTCTCGGAGAGGAACCCGTAGCCCGGGTGGATCGCATCCGCCCCGGTGATCGCCGCGGCCGAAAGGATCGCCGGGATGTTCAGGTAGCTGTCGCGCGCGGGCGGGGGGCCGATGCAGACGCTCTCGTCGGCGAGGCGGACATGCATCGCGTTCGCATCCGCCGTCGAGTGCACCGCCACCGTGCGGATGCCCATCTCCTGGCAGGCGCGATGCACCCGGAGCGCGATCTCGCCGCGATTGGCGATCAGCACCTTTTCGAACATCGCTAGTCGAGCAGCATCAGCACCTCGCCGTACTCCACCGGCGCGCCGCTCTCGACCAGGATGCGGCTGACGGTGCCGGCTTTCGGCGCCTTGATCTGGTTGAAGGTCTTCATCGCCTCGATCAGCAGCAGGGTCTGACCCTGCGCGACCGTGTCGCCGACCTTGACGAAGGGCGGGGCGCCCGGCTCGGGGGCGAGATACGCGACGCCCACCATCGGCGAGGTCACCGCGCCGGGATGGGCCGCGTCGAGCGCGGGCTCGGGCCGGGCGGGCTCGGCCGGCGGGGCGACGGCGCGCGCGCCGGCGGCAGGGGCTGCGACCACGGTGGCCGGCACCAGGGCGCGCGCGACACGGAGCCGGCTCTCGCCCTCGGCGATCTCGATCTCGGCGAGCCCGGTCTCGTCGAGCAGCCCAGCGAGGCGGCGGATCGCCTCCTCGTCGATCTCGATCCGCTTCATCGCGCCGTGCCCCCCATGCGCCGCGGCGCCGCCTGGCCGGTGCCGATCAGCCCGAGCAGTCCCGCCATGGCCTCGATCGCGAAGCCGTAGCCGGTCGGTCCCAGCCCGGCGATGATCCCTGTGGCCGCCTTGCCGGTGATCGAGGTGTGCCGGAAGTCCTCGCGGCGATGGATGTTGGTGACATGCACCTCGATCACCGGCAGGTCGGTCGCCAGCAGCGCGTCGAGCAGCGCGATCGAGGTGTGGCTCAACCCGCCCGGGTTGATGATGATCCCGGCCGCGCGGTTGCGACAGGACTGCACCCAGTCGATCAGCTCGCCCTCGTGGTTCGACTGGCGGAACTCGATCGCGAGCCCGTGCGCCGCCGCGCGCGCCTGGCACAGCGCCTCGACATCGGCGAGCGTCGTGCGGCCATAGAGCTCCGGCTGGCGCGTGCCGAGCAGATTGAGATTGGGGCCGTTGTAGACGGCGACCAGGGGGGCGGCCACGGACTTGGATTCCTGGGGGTTGACGGAAGCGGCGCCTTAGCACGCACCCGCCCGGCCCCGCAACGCGCGCTCGCGCCCGGAGGCGGGGTGCGCTAAGCCGGCACGGCCATGTCCGCCCTCGAACTCGCGACGATCGCCGCAATCGTCGTGCTGCTGGTGCTCTCCGCCCTCTTCTCGGGCGCCGAGACCGCCTTCACCGGCGCCTCCCGCGCCTTCATCACCCGCCGCGCCCGCTCGGGCGATGCGCGCGCCGGCCGGCTTGCGGCCCTGCGCGAGCGCAAGGACCGGCTGATCGCCGCCCTGCTGGTCGGCAACAACCTGGTCAACACGACGGCCACCGCGCTGGCCGCCGGGCTGCTGATCGCCTGGTTCGGCGAGCAGGGCGTGCTCTATGCCTCGATCGCCATGACGGTGACGCTGGTGCTGCTGGCCGAGGTGCTGCCCAAGACCTGGGCGATCCAGCACCCCGACCAGGCGGCGCTGCGGGCCACGCCGCTGCTGGCGGCGGCGAACCGGGTCTTCGGCCCCCCCGCCTCGGCCGCCAATGCCGTGGTTCGGATGATCCTGGCGCGGTTCGGCGTACGCGTCGGCGGCGAGCGCGGCCAGACCGAGGAGGAGCTGATGGGCGCGATCGCGCTGCACGGCGAGGGTGAGGAAACCCAGGCCGAGGCCGCGGCCGCGGTCGAGGAGCGGCGGATGCTGCGTGGCGTGCTGGCGCTCGACGATCTCACCGTCGCCGACGTGATGACCCATCGCAGCCGGATCGAGGCGCTGGATGCCGATGCCGGCCCGGAGGCGATCGCTGCGCGGCTGGTCGCGACCCGGCATTCCTGGCTGCCGCTCTGGCGCGATGGCGGGCGCGACCTGCTTGGCGTGGTGGAGACGCGAGCGGCCCTGCGGGCACTTGCAGCCGCCAAGGGCGATGCCGCCGCGCTCGACCTCCGCCGGCTGATGGAGCCCTCGCCGCTGGTGCCGGAGACGCGACCGCTGCTCGATCAGCTCCAGGCGTTCCGCCGCTCGCGCCGGCACCTCGCGGTGGTGGTGGACGAGTACGGCCAGATCGAGGGGCTGGTGACGCTGCACGACCTGATCGAGGTGGTGGTGGGCGAGATCACCGAGGCGGGCGAGCAGATCCTGGCCGATGCCGTGCGCGGGTCG
>CALKJX010000186.1 GCA_937995555.1 uncultured Elioraea sp. | reverse complement strand
GTCGCAGGGTGTGGGCGAAGGCATCGCGCGTGCGGCCGCCGAGGCGGGCGCGGCCGGCATCTGCGTGACCGGCCGCAACGCCGCGCGCGCCGACGCGGTCGCGGCATCGCTGCGCGAGGCCGGCACGCGCGCCCATGCGGTCGCCGCCGACCTCGCCGACCCGGACGCCTGTCGCCGCCTTGTCGTCGAGGCCGAGGCCGCGCTCGGCCCGGTCGATGCGCTGGTGAACGCCGCCGGACTCACCGACCGCGGACGGATCGAGGACACGCCTGTCGAACTCTGGGACCTCCTGTTCGCCGTGAACGCGCGCGCGCCCTTCATCCTCACCCAGGAGGTCGTGCGCCGGCTCAAGGTCGCCGGTCGTCCCGGGGCGATCGTCAACATCATCACCATGTCGAGCCATGGCGGACAGCCCTTCCTGACCGCCTACTCCGCCTCCAAGGGCGCACTCGCGACGCTGACCAAGAACACCGCGCACGCGCTGCGGCGCGACCGCATCCGCGTCAACGGCATCAATCTCGGCTGGACCGACACGCCGGGCGAGCACGCGATCCAGGCGCGCGACGGCAACCCGCCGGACTGGCTGCAAGGCGCCGAGGCCGCGCAGCCCTTCGGCCGATTGATCCGCCCGCGCGACGTCGCCGGGCTTGCGGTCTATCTGCTCTCGGATGCGGCCGAGATGATGACCGGTGCGCTGATCGACTTCGACCAGACCGTGATGGGGGCCTACGACTGATGCATCGTGCCGAGCTCGCGCGCCGCCGCGACATCGCCGCCGGGCTGGCCGCGGAGGCGGCGGGGCTGGCCGCGCGCATGCGCGCCGAGGGGCGCGGCACCGCGAGCCTGAAGGGCACGCAGGACTTCCTCACCGAGGCCGACGGCGCGACCGAGCGCTTCCTGCGCGACCGGCTGGGCGCCCTCTTTCCCGGCGAGGCGGTGCTCGGCGAGGAGATGGGCGGCGAGGTCGCGGGCGAGGGCCCGCTCTGGGTGCTCGACCCGAGCGACGGCACCTCGAACTTCACGCGCGGCGGCGACCGCTGGTGCGTCTCGGTCGGGCTGGTGGTGGGGGGCCGCGCGGTCGCCGGCGCGGTCGCGCGCCACGCGCCGCCAGAAGTGTTCGCCGGGGCGGCAGGATCAGGCGCGACGCTGAACGGTGTGCCGATCCGCGCCGCGCCGACCGGGGACATCAGCCGCGCGATCGTCGAGGTGGGCTGGTCGCTGCGCTCACCGCTGGCCGGTTTCCACCGCCTGGCCGAGCGCGTGATGGCGGCCGGCGCGGGACTTCGCTGCGGCGGCTCCGGCGCGCTGGGCCTGGTCGAGACCGCGGCCGGCCGGCTCGATGCCTATCTGGAGCTGCACATCAACGCCTGGGATGCGGCAGCCGCACTCGCGATCGCGCGCGAGGCCGGGTGCTGGACCACCGAGTTCGACAGCGGCGACTGGCTCGCCCGCGGCAATCCGATCGGCTTCGGCGCCCCCGCCCTCGGTGCCCGCCTCGCCGCGCTGCTTCAGGCTTGAGGCAGAACGTCATCGGGACTTAACTTTCCACGACCGTGAAGACCGGGCACCCAAGCGCGGCTCGGACAGGGAGAACACCATGACATCCAGACGCCTCTTCGCCGCCGCACTGTTCGCAGGCGCGCTTGCCGCCCTGGTGCCCGGCGCCGCGCGCGCGCAGGGGCAGCTCACCGTCTACTGCTCGGTGCAGGAGGAGTGGTGCCGGCCGATGATGGCGGCCTTCGAGCGCGCCACCGGCATCCGCGTGGCGATGACGCGCAAGAGCTCGGGCGAGACTCTGACGCAGATCCGCGCCGAGGCGACCAATCCGCGCGGCGACGTCTGGTGGGGCGGCACCGGCGATCCGCACATGCAGGCGGCCGAGGAGAACCTCACGGTCGAGTACCGCTCGCCGCGCCTCGCCGAGCTGCACGACTGGGCGGTGCGCCAGGCGCAGCAGGCGAACTGGCGCACGGTCGGCATCTACGCGGGCGCGCTTGGCTATTCCTACAACGTACCGGAACTGCAACGCCGCCGGATCGAGGCGCCGCGCTGCTGGTCCGATCTCACCAAGCCCGCGTTCCGCGGCGAGGTGCAGGTGGCCGACCCGAACACCTCCGGCACCGCCTACACGCTGCTCGCGACCATCGTGCAACTGATGGGCGAGGAGCCGGCCTTCGACTATCTCAAGGCGCTGCATCGCAACATCAACCAGTACACCCGCTCGGGTGCCGCGCCGGCGCGCGCCGCCGCGACCGGCGAGTCGGTGGTCGGCATCACCTTCCTGCACGACGCGGTGACGCAGAAGGTGAACGGCGCGCCGGTGGAACTGGTGGCACCCTGCGAGGGCACCGGCTACGAGATCGGCTCGATGTCGATCATCCGTGGCGCGCGCAACCTGGACAACGCCAAGCGCTTTGTCGATTGGGCGCTGTCGGCCGAGGCGCAGGCGATCGGTGCCGAGGCGAAGGCGTATCAGCTTCCCTCCAACCGCAACGCGCCGATCCCGCCGCAGGCGCCGCGGTTCGAGAACATCAAGCTGATCGACTACGACTTCGCACGCTGGGGCTCGGCGGCGGAACGCAACCGGCTGCTGACCCGCTGGGAGCGCGAGGTGCGCGCGGCCGCACGCTGACGACCCGATCCGGGCGGCGCGCGTGGGTGCACTGAGTCTCGCGCGCCTCGCGCTCGGCTGCGCGGCGTTCGGCCTGCTGATCCCGCCCTGGTACGGGCTGGAGAGCGGCTTCGCAACCTGGCCCGCCGGCGCGGCCGCGCCGCTCGCCGTGCTGCTCGCGGGCGGCGCCGCGTGGTGGCTCTGGCCGGTGCCGCTGCTGCTGGCCGCCTGCGCGGCGTCGCTGCTCGCGCGCCGCACGGACGGACAGGTGCTGATCGCCTGCGGCGCGGGCGTGATCGCCTGGGTGTTCCTGCAAGGCCTCGCGATCGGCCTGCCGGGAACGGTGTGGAGCCTCGCCGCGCCCCTCGTCGGCGACGCGAGCCAGCCCGCGCTCGGCTGGGGTGCCACGTTCCTGCTGACCGGCGCGGTCGGGCTGCTCTCGGCCGGGCTCGCAGCACGGGGGCGGTTCAGCGGCGACGCCTTCGTGTCGTTCCTGGTGGTCGGCAGCGCGGCCCTGCTGATTGCCTTCGTGTTCGCGCCCCTGCTGACCATCCTCTCGGCGGCCGCGGTCGAGGACGGGCGGATCGCACCCGACGCGATGCTCGCCCGGCTCGCGGCCCCGGAGGCCTGGAGCCTCGCCTGCGTCACCTCCTCGCTCGGCTGCGGCGTGGTGTGGAACACGCTTGCGCTGGCCACGTTGACAGGGGTGCTCGCGACGCTGCTCGGGCTCGCCTTCGCGCTGCTGGCCGCGCGCGCCAATCTGCGCCTGGGCGGAGCGTTCCGCGCGCTGGCGATCCTGCCGCTGATCACGCCGCCCTTCGTCGTTAGCCTTTCGCTGATCGT
>CALKJX010000185.1 GCA_937995555.1 uncultured Elioraea sp. | reverse complement strand
TGTGCAGTACTGCGCGGGCTGGGGCATCGACGAGGCGGCGATGGAGTCCGAGGCGGAGGCCGAGGAGACCATGGCCTACACGCGCTATGTGCTGGAGCGCGGGCTGGCCGGCGACGTGCTGGACCTGGAGGTCGCGTTGGCACCCTGCGTGATCGGCTATGCCGAGATCGGCGCGCGGATGGCGGCCGATCCGGCGCTCAAGCGCGAGGGCAACCCCTATCGCGCCTGGCAGGAGATGTACGGGGGCGCGGAGTTCCAGGGCATCGCGGCGGAGGCGATCGCGCGGCTCGATCGACTGGGCGCAGCGCGCGGGGCCGAGGCGCGCCGGGGCGAGCTGGTGCGCACCTTCGAGGCCGCGTGTCGGTTGGAGGCGCGCTTCTGGCAGATGGGGTTCGACGCGGCGCGGTAGCGCTGCGCGGCTACGTGACGACTTCATCCCCGTAGCCGGGTTTCTCGTGCGACGAGGTGGCGTCCGCGGACGGCACCGTGGACAGCACCACGGTGCGGGCACAGCGCTGCGCGGCAGGAGCACAAGGGGGAAGCAGGACCGGGCGATCGGCCACTCGCGCGCTGGACGCACGACCGAGATGCGCGCGCTCGCCGACCACGACGGCCGGCTCTTCGCGTTGCTCCTGACACCGGGCCAGACCCGCGACATCCATGGCGCGCGGCGCTTGCCGGCAGCGGTCGCCGCCCCGGCATGCCTGATCGGCGGCAAAGCCTGCCACGCCAACGACCTGCGCCGCCTCCTCGCCGTGCAGGCCACCAGCGTCGTCACCCCGCCAATGCCGACCCCCACCAACCGCCCGGCCTTCGATCCCGTCGCCTGTCGACAGCACGACATCATCGCGCGCGCCTTCCGCGGCCTGGAAGACCGGCGCGCCATCGCCACCCGCTGCGACAGGACCGCCCGGAACTTCCTCGCAGGCATCCGCCTCGCCGCAGCCATCACCTCGTGGTTCAGGTCAGTCCACAGCCTAGAGCGGCAGAGACGGATCGATCACGGTCACCTCCGGCTCGCCATCCATGAGCTCGGAGCGCAGCGTTACGATGGTCCGGGCGACCGGTTGCAGCCACTCGGGTTCGATCGTGTCCGGCGCCCGGCTGAGCACAGCCTCGAGCCACTGCCGCCCCTCGCCCCAGGCGCCCCAGAGCGTCTGCACGGTACGCCCGGGGGGGGCGAACACGCTGCGCCGCGCCAGCACCGTGCCGTGATAGGCAAGCATGGGCCGCGACGGGACCGTCCCAGTCTCGGCATCGGTGATGCTGGCGCCTCCGATCTCGGTCATCGGCTGCGCCGCGTTCTCGGCGACGTCCAGTTCCGCCGCATGTCCGAGTTCCCATTGCTCGATCTCGGCGCGGGTGACCTCGGGCTTCGTCCGCCACGTCCAGACCACGACGATGTAGCCCGCGGCCGCCATCACCGCCTTGGGCGGGATGCTGCCTGCGGTGCGCACATGCAGGCGCACCGGCTCCAGCCGAGGCTCATCCAGCGTACGGTCGGCATCGATCAGGGCGCGGAGATACAACAAGGTGCGAGTTCGGTTGCTCATGGCGCGGCATCCTCGGTTCGGGCGATGATTCCGGCCTCGACCAGCATGGCGAGGCCCCGGTGCAGCGTGTCGCGGGCGGCGTTGTCGCCGGCGACGCGCCGCACGGTGTCGGCGAATTCCTCCTCGAGCTCGGCGAGTGTGGCACCGTCGCAGAGCGTGGCGATCAGCCAGGTCGTGGTGTTGAGCTCGGTCAGGGCGGGCCGGCGCGGCGTGTAGGCATAGGCGCACCCCCATTCGGGCATCGGCCGCAGCACCACGCCCGGGGCACGCTCAAAGCGGTCGGTCGGGCAGAACACGCAGGTCGGTTCCCTTGTTCATCGTGACGCAGAACGGATCGGGCGCATCCCAGCGCCCATGGAAGGCATAGGCGGTGGAGCGGCAACCGCCGCGGGTGAGCTGGCTCGATGCGCAGTCGGGACAATGCCCGTCCACCCTGCCCGCGCGCAAGCGCCGATACAGCGGATGGTTCCAGGTCTCGAGCCAGGGCGTGGTGCGCAGGTCGCCGTAATCGACGTAGTCGCGCAGATACGGGCAGCCGATCGCGTGGCCATAGGGGTCGATCGCGGCGTTCTGCCAGCAGCAATTGGCGTCGTTCGGGTGCCAGGATTGCATCAGCCTGAGCCCTGCGGGCAGATCGGCGGCGAGCCCGGCCAGCGCCGCCATCTGCTCGTCGAGCGCCAGCGCGAGCGTGGACCACGCCCGCCGTGCCCGGCCCAGCGGATAGAGCCGCAGCACACCGAACTCATCGGCGCCGACGGCGGCAGCCAGCCGCGCCAGTGCGCGCAGCTCGGCCACATTCGGCCGGCACAGGATCACCAGCAGCGAGACCGGCACGCCATGACGGCGGAGTGCGGCGATCCCGTCGATCGCCGCCGCGAAGCTGCCCGGCGCGCCGACCATCGCGTCATGGGTCGCCGCCTCGGCGCCCATCAGATCGACGTACACACGGCCGATGCCGAGGTCGGCGAGCCGTGCGGCGGTTGCGTCGTCGATCGTGACCGCATGGGTGCGCAGCGTCGTGAACATCCGCGCCGCGGCGTGCGCGAGGATCGCTGCGGCATCGTCGCGCGCAAGCGGCTCGCCCCCCTCGACGAACACGTTGATCACGCCGTTCGCGGCGAGCTCGTCGATCAGCCGGAGCCAGGTCGCGGTGTCGAGTTCGTCGGCGGCCGGGCGCGCGCCGCAATCGGCATAGCAGGCGCGGCAATCGAGCGGGCAGCGCGCGGTGAGGCACAGCGTGAGCTTCATCGGCCGCGCCATCCAGGGCGTGCCGCTGACCTCGCCTGGTGTGCTCATGCGCCGACGGCGCCTGCCGCGAGCGCGACCGCGCCCTCGGCATTCAGCAATCCGGCGCCGGCGCGGTCGGCGGCGACCGGGTCGCTGCGGTCAGCCGGATCGTGGAGCGGCCGCGCGCGCGCCGCGGCGACGAGGGCGGCGCGGAGCGCGTGCGCCGAGAGCCGCCGGCCTGCCGGCACCGCCTGCATCATCAGCGCGAGCGCGCCGGCGACCTGGGGCGCCGCCTGGCTCGTGCCGTCCATCACCGCGGCATCGTCGCGCCCCCGTCCGCCGGCTCCGACGGCGGCGACGCCGACCGCGCAGAGATGCGGGCGCACCGGATCGTCGGTCTCCGACCAATCGAGCGGCGGCGGCTGCCAGGGCCGCGGGCCTGCGCCCGAGTTCGCCGATGGGCGGAAGCCGAGCCGCGAGGTCGGCGCCTGGAAGGCCGCGCCGACGACGATGCTGTGCCGGCCGCAGCAGAGCGAACCGAGCGTCGAACGGGCATAGGCGGCGCGCAGGGCCGAGGGCGGCGGGGCGATGCGCGCGGGTGCAGGGCCGTATTCGCGCTCGACCCAGGCGTGGAGCTCGGCCGGTGGGCCGCCGGCGTGGCGCAGCGCGAAGGTCCACACGCCGTTCAGCCGGCGCGCCCGGTCCCAGTCGTTGTCCAGGCCCGGATCGATCCGCACGCCGATGCAGGCGGGCCGCGCGTTGCCGTGGTGGCGGGTGTTGCTCCACCAGCCGAAGGCGGCGCGCTCGGGCTCGGGGCCGCGCAGCCAGCGGCCCGGCACGCCGTCCGTGGGCACCAGCGGCCAGGGGCCGAAGCCGACACGCGCCAGGTGCGGCGGCGCGTGCAGCGTGACCTCGATGCTCGCGGTCGGGTCGTGCCACAGCTCGATCTCGGAGAGGTCCTCGTCGAACGGCTGGATCTCCCAGCCGAAACTGCCACGCCCGCCCGGCTCGAGCGGGACGGCCGCATGCGCGCGCGCATCGCCCGCGTTGCCGGCGCAGATCACCACCGCGATCATCGGCATCGACGCGCCGCCGTGCTCGACCGCCTCGATCAGCCGGTCGATCTCGCTCTCCACCATCGAACGGCCGTCATGCGCGCCGGCATGGGTGGCGAGGCTGAGATTGATCACCAAGCCGCGGCGGCCATCGGCGATCGCGCGCGCGATGATCCAGTGCACGGCGTCGCAGAGCCGCGTGTTGTCGCTGAGCGCGCGCGGCGCGGGCGGCGCGGTGATGCCCCCGAGAGAGGCAGGCACGGAGGGTTCGGCGAAGTCGGACCGCCTGACCCCGAGCTGCACCAGATAGAGGTCCGCGCCCGGGGCGACGCCGACGAACATGCGTTCTTCACCGCGCGCATCGATCACCTTGAAGGGCGAGCCGGCGGCGAGCGAGGCGACATGGGTGCCGTGCAAACCGAGCTTCAGCAGCGCCGGATCGTAGTAGTCGGCCTCGGGGTTGTAGGGCGCGACGCCCGTGGCGAGCCAGTGGTCGATCTCGGCGCGGCTGTGCACGACGCCATAGCCGGCGCTGAACGGATGATCGGGGATCCCGTCGAGCGGGTCCGGGCCGCGGCCCGGCGGGTTCTGGTCCCAGAGCCAGGCGATGCGCGAGCGCCCGTCTCGCCCTTGGAACGTCTTATGATCGTATCGGAATCCGAAATCGACCACGCCGATCGCGATCCCCGTGCCGTCATGCCCCGGCACACGCTGGGGGAACCAGGCGCCGCGCGGCAGGATCGTGGCCGGCCGCGGACGGCCTTCCTGCGGCGGGGCGACCGGACGCGGCTCGCGCAGCGCGACCAGCTCGCCACCCGCCTCGCGCGCCACCTCGGCGATCTGCGCGCGGGCGTCCTCGCCGCGATCGAGCCTCAGCTCGGCCTGCCAGCGCCGTCCGCGCAGCCGCGCGCCGAGCGCCGCGATCTTCCGTTTGGCGGCCGCCGGGTCGGCCACCTCGGCGATCCAGCGTCGCCGGCGCGTGCGGCGCCGGCGCAGCATGTCGTGCAGCACATGCGGATCGATCTGCAGGCCGGGCGTGAGCGCGGCCTCGGAAGGCAGCTTGACGATGTCGTCGGTCACGCCTGGCGATCCCCCTGGCCTGAACCCGGCCCATGCGGCACGATGCTGCTCCGTCCAGGCGGGCGTGTCGATCCACGCTTCCGGGGCGAGAGCGGCGACACCGGATGACGGCCCGGCGCGACGCTAAGGTTGCGCGACCATGGCCAGTGTGATCTGGATCACATCGCACCGATGACCTCGGACCGCCCCTCCTCCGTCGGCCTCACCGCAGGCTGCGCCTGGCTGCCGCAGGACGAGGCCGAGCGGCGTCAGGTGACGGTCGCGTTCATCGACATGGTCGGCTCGTCGCGGCTTGCTGCCATGCTCGACCCCGAGGACATGAGCGAAGTGATCGTCGCCTACCGGCGCGCGGCCGGTGCCGCCATCGAGGCGCATGGTGGCTACATCGCCCGCTTCCTCGGCGACGGCATCCTCGCCTATTGGGGCTTCCCGCGCGCGCGCGAGGACGACACCGCGCGCGCGATCTCGGGCTGCCTCGCGGTGCTCGACGCCGTCGATGCGCTGAACGCGGCAGGGCTCGCGCAGGGCCAGCGCATTTCGGTACGGATCGGCATCGACGCCGGGATCGTCGTGGTCGGACGGCTCGGCGCGCACGATCCGCGCGCCGAGGCCGACATCGTCGGCGATGCGCCCAATCTCGCCGCGCGGCTGCAGGGCCGCGCCGAGCCCGACAGCGTCGTCACCACCGCG
>CALKJX010000184.1 GCA_937995555.1 uncultured Elioraea sp. | reverse complement strand
CGGCTGGCCGATCCCGCGACGCGGGCGCTGATGGCGCGGGTGAGTGTGCATATCGACCCCGATTGCGCGGCAGCGTTCCCGGCGCACCGTTCCGCAAGGGTCGAACTGCGGCTGAAGGACGGCCGCGTGCTCGCGCGCCATCAGCCGACCCGCAAGGGCGACCCGGATGCGCCGCTCTCGGATCAGGACCTGTCGGACAAGTTCCTGGAGCTCACGACGGACAGGATCGGCGGGGCGGCGGCACGGGCCCTGCTTGATGCGCTGTGGCGGGGCTCCGCTTTGCCGGGTCAGGTGCCGCGGGCGGCAGACCGTGCCCGGCGCGCGGTCGCGGGATAGGGGGGAAAGGGCCTTCCGGCCCTTTCCCCCATCACTACAACGGCTTGCGCAGCTTCGCCTGCAACTCGCCGATCATGCCCCGCCGGAACGCCAGCACGCAGGCGACGAAGATCGCGCCCTGGATCACCATCACCCAGGCGCCGAACTCGGCGAGCTCGTTCTGCATGGTCACGATCACGGTCGCGCCCAAGGCGGGACCGAACATCGTGCCGATCCCGCCCACCAGCGTCATCAGCACCGCCTCGCCGCTCATCGGCCAGTTGACGTCGGTCAGCGTGGCGATCTGGAACACGATCGCCTTGGTGCCGCCGGCGATGCCGGAGATTGTGGTCGAGAGCACAAAGGCGATCAGCTTGTAGCTGTCGGTGCGATAGCCGAGCGAGGTCGCGCGCGGCTCGTTGTCGCGGATCGCCTTCAGCACCTGGCCGAACGGGCTGTGCACGATGCGGTAGAGGAACAGGAAGCAGGCGAGGAAGATCGCCGCCACCACCCAGTACAGGGTGAAGTCGCTGCGCAGGTCGAGGACGCCGAACAGATGTCCGCGCGGCACCGCCTGGATGCCGTCCTCGCCGCCGGTGAACGGCGCCTGCACGCAGAAGAAGTACACCATCTGCGCCAGCGCCAGGGTGATCATCGCGAAGTATATGCCCTGGCGCCGGATCGCGAGGAAGCCGAAGACCGCGCCAAGCGCCATGCCGGTAAGCCCGCCGGTGGCGATCGCGAGCTCCGGCGTGAACCCCCAGACCTTCGCCGCATGGGCGGAGAGATACGAGCCCATGCCGAAATACGCTGCATGACCGAAGGACAGCAACCCGACATAGCCGAGCAGCAGGTTGAAGGCGCTGGCGTAGAGCGCGAAGCACAGCACCTTCATGAGGAAAACGGGGAAGAACAGGAACGGCCCGATCGCGATCAGCGCGACCATCACGACGAGGGCGATGCGCTGGGACTGCGGCATGCTCACTTCCGTCCGAACAGGCCCGCAGGCCGCAGCAACAGCACGATCGCCATGATCACAAACACGACGGTGGCGGATGCTTCCGGCCACCAGACGCGCACGAACCCCTCGACGACGCCGAGCATGTAGCCGGCGACCACCGAGCCCATGATGGAGCCCATGCCGCCGATCACCACGACGGCGAAGACGATGATGATGAAATTGGCACCCATGGCGGGATGCACGCTGTAGATCGGCGCGGCGAGCACGCCGGCGAAGGCCGCGAGCGCCACGCCTGCGCCGTAGGTCGCGGTCATCATCAGCGGCACGTTGACGCCGAACGCCTGCACGAGCTGAGGCCGCTCGACCGCCGCGCGCAGATAGGAGCCGATCTTGGTCTTCTCGATCGCATACCAGGTGCCGAGGCAGACCATGATCGAGACGACGACGATCCAGAACCGATAGGCCGGCATCAGCATGTAGCCGAGATCGACCGGGGGCATCCGGAACGCGTCCGGCACGCCGTAGGGCAGGCCCGACACGCCGTACTGGTTGCGCACCACGCCCTCGATGATGAGGGCGAGGCCGAAGGTCAGCAGCAGGCCGTAGAGGTGATCGAGTTTGTAGAGCCGGCTTATCATGGTCCGCTCGATCGCCACGCCGAGCAGGCCGACGAGCAGCGGGCTGAGGATCAAGGCGCCCCAGTAGCCGATGCCGGCATAGGATAACAGCATCCACGCGACCACGGCGCCGAGCATGAACTGCGCCCCGTGGGCGAAGTTGATTACGTTGAGCATTCCGAAGATGACCGCGAGGCCGAGCGAGAGGAGGGCGTAGAACGCCCCGTTCACCAGGCCGAGCGTGCCCTGCTGCAGGAACGGCTCGAGGTCGTACCAGAGTTCTGTCATCGGTCGCGGCGGGACGGCGGAGAGGGAGCGGGAATGCCCCGCCCCCCGTGCCCGTCAGGTGCGGACCAGCGGGCAGTTGCCCTCGGTGATCGGGCGGAACGCCTCGTTCGCCGGGATGGTGCCGAGCAGCTTGTAGTAGTCCCAGGGCGCGCGGCTCTCCTGCGGCGTCTTCACCTGGAACAGATAGGCGGGGTGGATCTTGCGGCCGTCGGGCCTGATCGTGCCCTCGCCGAAACAGTCGTCGGAGGTCGGCATCGCCTTCATGCGCTCGATCGTCGCCGCGCCCGAGGCCTTCGCCGCGGCCACGCCCATCGCCTCGACCGCCTTGAGGTAGTGCAGGACCGCCGAGTAGCAGCCGGCCTGGATCATCGACGGGCGGATGTCGTTCGGCATCCGGCCGACGCGCTGGGTAAAGGCGCGTGTGCGGTCATTGAGATCCCAGTAGAAGGTTTCCGTGAACACCAGTCCCTGGGCGGTCGGAAGGCCGAGCGCATGGACGTCGGAGATGAACACGAGCAGCCCGGCGAGCCGGGTGCCGCGGCGGGTGATGCCGAACTCGGCGGCCTGCTTGATCGAGTTGATCGTGTCGCCGCCGGCGTTCGCGAGCCCGATCACCTGCGCGCGGCTCTGCTGCGCCTGGAGCAGGAAAGAGGAGAAGTCGGTCGTGCCGGGGAAGGGCGTGCGCACCGAGCCGAGGATCTGGCCGCCGGCGTTGCGCACGAAGTTCGAGACGTCGCGCTCGAGCGCATGGCCGAACGCGTAGTCGGCGGTGATGAAGAACCAGGTCCGACCGCCCGCCGCCACCATCGCCCCGCCGGTGCCGCGCGCGAGCATCCAGGTGTCGTAGGTCCAGTGGATCGTGTTTGGCGAGCAGGCAGGGCCGGTCAGGTCGGAGGTCGCAGCGCCCGAGCAGAGGAAGACCTTGTTGCGTTCCCGGCAGAGCGTGTTGACCGCCAGCGCCACCGAGGATGTCGGCACATCGACGATCACATCGAAGTTGTCGCGATCGAGCCACTGGCGCACCACGGTCGAGCCGACGTCGGGGCGGTTCTGGTGGTCGGCCTCGGCCACTTCCACGTTCACCCCGCGGGTGGTGATGCCGCTCTCCTGCACCGCGAGACGGACGCACTGTGTGGAACCCGGCCCCGTCAGATCGCGGTAGAGGCCGGACTGGTCGTTCATCACGCCGATCCGGATCGTGTTCGCCGCCTGGGCGCGCGCATGGCGCAGCGGCGTGACGAGCGGCAGGGCCGCGCCGGCGGCGGCGCCTGCGAGCAGCGTGCGTCGGTTGAATGCCATCGTTTCTCTCCCTGTGTCGGCCGCCCTACACGCCGAGATAACTGTGCAGGCGGTCCATGCTGGCCTCGAGTTCAGCGCGGGGGATCATGTCGACGATCCGCCCGTGCTCCATGACATAGTGCCGATCCGCGACCGTCTGCGCGAATCGGAAGTTCTGCTCGACCAGCAGCACGGTCAGGCCGATCTCCTTCAGCGCCTGCACGGTCCGCCCGATCTGCTGGATGATCACCGGGGCGAGTCCCTCGGTCGGCTCGTCGAGCAGCATCAGCTTGGCGCCGGTGCGCATGATGCGCGCGATCGCCAGCATCTGCTGCTCGCCCCCCGAGAGCTTGGTGCCCGGGCTGGAGAGGCGTTCCTTCAGGTTGGGGAAAAGCGTGTAGATGCGGTCGAGATCGACTCGGCTCGGCGCGATCTCGGGGGGCAGCAGAAGGTTCTCCTTCACCGTCAGGCCGGCGAAGATGCCGCGCTCCTCGGGGCACCAGGCGATGCCCAGCCTCGCGATGCGGTCCGGTGCGAGCCCGATCGTCTCGGTGCCGTTGTAGCGGATCGAGCCCTTGCGTCTCTCCACCACCCCGATGATCGCCTTGATGGTCGTGCTCTTGCCGGCGCCGTTGCGACCGAGCAGCGTCACGATCTCGCCGTCGGCGACGTCGAGATCGACCCCGTGCAGCACGTGGCTCTCGCCGTACCACGCCTCCAGGCCCCGCACCTCAAGCATCGTCGGACCCGATATAGGCGGCCTTCACGTCCGGGTTGGCGCTGATCGCGGCGTAGTCGCCCTCGGCCAGCACCTGGCCGCGCGTGAGCACGGTGATGGTGTCCGAAAGCCCGGCGACCACCTTGAGGTTGTGCTCCACCAGCAGGATCGTGCGGCCCTCGCGCACCCGACGCACCAGCGCGACCACCCGGTCGACGTCCTCGTGCGCCATGCCAGCCGTGGGTTCGTCGAGCAGCATCATCGGCGGGTCGAGCGCGAGCGTGGTCGCGATCTCCAGCGCGCGCTTGCGGCCGTAAGGCAGCAGCCCGGCCAGCACCTCCTCGTAGCCGTCCAGGCCGACATCGGCGAGCAGCGCGCGGGCGCGATCCTCGTAGCGCCCGAGCAGCCGCTCCGGCCGCCAGAAATCGTAGGACGAGCCGCGCTCGCGCTGGAGCGCCAGCCGGACATTCTCGAGCGCCGTGAGGTGCGGGAACACGGCCGAGATCTGGAAGCTGCGCACCATGCCGAGCCGCGCCACATCCGCCGGTTTGAGGCCGGTGATGTCGCGTCCGTCGAAGCGGATCGCGCCTGCGGTCGGTTCGAGGAACTTGGTGAGCAGGTTGAACACCGTGGTCTTGCCGGCGCCGTTCGGGCCGATCAGCGCGTGGATGGTGCCGCGCCTGACCCGGAGCGCGACATCCTTCACCGCGACAAACCCGAGGAACTCCTTGGTCAATCCCTCGGTTTCGAGAACGACGTCGTTGCCCAATGGCCTCCCCCTGCGAAATGCAGCCTGCCAAAAAGCCATGCTGCGGCGCAAGAGCGGGAATGCGCGGCAAGCACGGCACCGCGGCGCACCTGCGATCGTGTGTTCACTCTTCGTTCAAGCAAGAATGGTTGCATTCCGGCATGCCTCCACACCCGAGGATCGCCGCGATGCGCCGAACCCTTCCCGTCCTTGCCCTCGCGCTTGCCGTCGCCGCCTGCGCCAGCGTTCCCGGCCCAGCCACGATCGGCACGCCGGTCGAGCCGGTGGCGCGGCAGAGCTACGCCGCGGTCGTGATCGGCGCGCCCCCGCTGTTCGGCGGGCTCGGCTCGGCGGTGGCGATCGACGAGCGCCATGTGCTGACGAACAGCCACGTGATGCGGCTCGGCGGCATGGCTGTGGAGGGCGCGACGCTGGTGCGTGACGACGGGACGCGGGTGAACGCGACCCTGATCGGGCGCTCGGAGGCGATGGATCTGGCGGTGCTGCGCGTGCCTGAGGGGTTCCTTGCCCCCGCGCGCACCGCGAAGGCCGGACCGCTGCCGGCCCAGCCGGTCTGGGCGGCCGGGACGACCACGGTGGGACCGGGCCTCGCCCAGGGCTGGGTGATGGAGCATGACGCTGCGATCGATGGTCTGGGTCAGGGTTTCATCGCCCGGATGGGCGCGCTGATGGGATACTCGGGCGGGCCGGTGGTCGGGCCGGACGGCGCGGTGCTCGGCGTGACGACGGCGCTCGTCTCGCCAGGGGCGGCGCCGCTGCTCGGCATGCTGACGGGCGCCGATGTCGACGGCCTGCTCCGCCGCGAGGGGCGCGAGGTGTTCGTGCTCGGGATCGTCCCGGCGATCGACGAGGCGCGCCGGCTGATCGCCTCAGCCGGACGCTGAGGGCGCGGCCGGGATCGGCTCCAGTCCCAGCCAGCGGCGCAGCAGCACGTAGCCGACGCCGAGGATTGTCGGGCCAAGGAACACCCCGATGAGTCCCATCGACATAAGCCCGCCGAGCACGCCGACCAGCATCAGCAGCAGCGGCAGGCGGGCGCCGCGGCTGATCAGCAGCGGCCGCAGCACGTTGTCCACGGTCTGAACCACGCCGGCGCTCCAGATCAGCAGCAGGATGCTGGTCAGCGTGTCGTCGCTGGTGGCGAACATCCAGACGACCACCGGCAGCCACACGGGCAAAGGGCCGATCTGCACGATCCCGAGCACCAGCACGCCGATGCCGAGCGCGAATGGTGCGGGGACGCCGGCGAGCGCGAAACCGAGCCAAGCGAGAACGGCCTGCACGGCCGCGGTGCCGACGACGCCCGCCGAGACTGCGCGGATCGCGCGCACGGCCACCTCCAGCGTCTCGATCCCGTCGCCGCCGCCGATCCGCTCGGCGAGGCGGTGCATCAGCAGGGCGCCGGCGGGCCCGCGCGCGTACATCACGCCGCTGGCGAGGCAGACGAGCAACAGTTGAAGCATGGTCAGGCCGAGAGCGAGCGTCTGACGCGCGAGCCATGCGCCGACCTCGGGCGCGACCTTGCCGGCCGCCTCCACCAGCGGCCCGACATCGTCCACCATCGCGCTCCAGGCCGCGGCCGCGCGGTCGCCGACCAGGGGGATATGCGCCAGCAGGGCCGGCCCGTGGGTCTGCGCCGCGGCGCCGAGATCGGCCGCCATGGCGCGGAGTTCGGGAATCGCCGAGACCGCGGCATCGCCGAGCGCGACCGCGGGTCCGACGATGACGGCGAGGGTCGCGAGCGTCAGCAGCACCCCGACCAGCCCGCGCCGCCCGCCGAGCCGCTCTGTCAGCCATTCGAGGGGGCGCCAGACCGAGACGACGATCACGGCGGCCCAGAGCAGGGCCGCGGCAAAGGGAGCGATGACGATGAAGCACGCCACCACCAGCAATCCGGGGAGCGCCAGGGCAAGGAGGCGCTCGAACTGGGCATAGGCGGGGGGCGGGTCTGGGGGCACGACGCGACTCCGGGCACCAAAGGGGCTTGGCGAAGCATATCGCCCGGCCACATGCTGTGCGGCGAAACGTTGCAACCCCGGAGAGCGTCAGGATGAAGTTCGGGCTCAGCCAGCCGATGCGCCGTGTCGAGGATCCGCGCCTGTTGCGTGGCCACGGGCGCTACACCGATGACGTCAGCCTCCCCGGCCAGACTTGGGGCGTGGTGGTGCGCAGCCCCTACGCGCATGCGGCGATCCGGTCGATCGACACGGCGCCCGCGCTCGCCGTGAAGGGCGTCCTTGGCGTGTTCACGGGTGAGGACCTGAAGAAGGCCGGTCTCGGTGACGTGCCCTGCATGATCCCGCTCAAGAGCCGCGACGGCTCGCCGCGGGCCGAGACGCCGCGCCCCGCGCTCGCGGTCGGCCGGGTGCGCCATGTCGGCGATCCGGTCGCCTTCGTCGTGGGCGAAACGCTCCAGGCCGCGCGCGACGGCGCAGAGGCGCTGGCGGTGGACTACGAGGAACTGCCCTCGGTCACCGATCTCGCCCGGGCGCACGAGGCGAGCGCGCCGCTCGTTTGGGATGGGGTCGCGCGCAACCTCTGCTTCGACTGGGAAACGGGCGACAAGGCCGAGACCGACCGGCTGTTCGAGGAGGCCGCCCACGTCACCCGCCTGACCGTGGTGAACAACCGCATCGTCGTCGCCTCGATGGAAGCGCGCGCGGCCGTCGCCGAGTACGATGCCGCCTCGAACCGCTTCACGCTGCACGCCAATACCCAGGGCTCCTGGCAGCTCAAGGACATGCTGGCGAAGTTCGTCTTCAACCTGCCGCCCGAACGGTTCCGCGTCATCACGCCCGATGTCGGCGGCGGGTTCGGGATGAAGCTGTTCCTCTATCCGGAGCACGTGATGGTCTGCTTCGCCGCGCGCGCGCTCGGCCGGCCGGTGAAGTGGGCT
>CALKJX010000183.1 GCA_937995555.1 uncultured Elioraea sp. | reverse complement strand
GATCGTGCCGTAGAGCCCGGCGAACAGGTCGGCGACCGGAATGCCGACCTTCTGCGGCAGCCCGTCCGGCTCGCCGGTCAGGCTCATCACCCCGCCCATGGCCTGGATCAGACTGTCGTAGCCCGGCCGCGGCGCGTAGGGACCGGTCTGGCCGAAGCCGGTGATCGAGCAGTAGATCAGTCCGGGGAACGTCTCCTTCAACGAGGCGTAGTCGAGGCCGTATTTCGCGAGCCCGCCGGGCTTGAAGTTCTCCACCAGGATGTCGCACTGCGCGATGAGCTTGCGCGCGATCTGCTGGCCCTCCGGCTTCGCGATGTCCAGCGTGACCGAGAACTTGTTGCGGTTCACGCCGGCGAAATAGGCGCTCTCCTTGGTGGGCTGGCCGTTTCGGCCCGGCAGGAACGGGGGCGCGAAGCCGCGCGTGTCGTCGCCGCGCGAGGGGTGCTCGATCTTGATCACCTCCGCGCCCAGGTCGCCCAGCATCTGCGTGCAGGTCGGCCCCGCCAGCACGCGGGTCAGGTCGAACACGCGCAGGCCCTTGAGCGGTCCAGTGGGCGGAGTGGCGGCAACGGTCATGCAGGGGTCCCTTCTCGGCTCGGCCCGTTATAGGCGGCACGAGACACGCGGCAAGCCGAGCGGGTGTCGCAGGACCGTCGTTTGACGCGCCTCCGGTCCGGCGCTCTCCTCAACCCGATCCATCAGGAGGAGACCGCCCATGCTCGCACGCCGCCACCTGCTCGCCGGGCTCGCGCTGGCGCCGACGCCGCTGATCGCCCAGCCGGCCGGGCGGCCACTGACCCTCGTCGTGCCGTTCGCGCCGGGCGGCAGCACCGATGTCGGCGCGCGGCTGATCGCACCAAGGCTCGCGCACCATCTCGGCCGGAGCGTGGTGGTGGAGAACCGCCCCGGCGCGGGCGGCGCCACCGCGGCTGATCAAGTGCGCCGCGCCGCCCCCGACGGATCGACGCTGCTGATCGCCGTCGCTTCCACCCACGGCGTGAACCCGGCCGTGTTCCCCGACCTGCCCTACGACGCCGAGCGCGACTTCGCCCCAGTGGCGCTGCTGGGCGTGACCGGGTTCGTCGTCGTGGTGCGCGCCGACGCCGGGTTCGCGGACATCAACGCGCTGGTGGCGAAGCTCCGTGCCGAGCCGGGCAAGCACAACTACGCCTCGGCGGGCGTGGGCTCGATGCCGCATCTCGCCGGCGAGTGGTTCCGCACCGCGCTCGGGCTCCAGGTCGAGCATGTGCCGTATCGCGGCGGCGGGCCGGCCATGGTCGCGCTGATGGGCGGCGAAGTGACCTACATGATCGAATCGATCCCGACGGTCGCGGGCGCCATCGCCGACGGGCGACTCAAGGCGCTTGCCCGTGCTTCCGCCCGCGCCTCGGGGCCGGTGGCGAACCTTCCGCCGCTCTCCGACCTCGTGCCAGGCTTCGATGCGGAGACCTGGATCCTCGCCGCCGCCCCGGCCGGCACGCCCGCCCCCGTGCTCGCGCGGCTGAACGCCGCCTTCAACGCGGCGCTGGCAGAGTCCGAGCTCGCCGAACGGCTGCGCGCGATCGGCACCGAGCCGGTGACGGATTCGACGCCCGAGAGCGCCGCGCGGCACATCAGCACCGAGATCGCGCGCTGGCGTCGCGTGGTCGCCGAGACGGGGGTGACGATCGAGCGGCGCTGAACCGGGCGGAGGTTCCCAAGCCCGGCCGCCGGGTCTATTCCTCGGGCCGACATCCGGTCCATCGACCGAGGAGACGCCCCATGCCCGACACCGCCATCCCCGGCCGCACGCCCTCCGCGCCCACGCTCGACGAGAAGGCGCTCGCCCGCGCGCTCTCGGGCCATCACTTCATCGGCGGCCGCTTCGGGCCCGCCGCGTCGGGCAAGCCCTTCCCGATCGTCAACCCCGCCACCGGCGAGCAGGTGGCCGAGGCCGCGCTCGGCGATGCGGCGGACGTGGCGACCGCGGTCGAGGTCGCGGCCAAGGCGCAGAAGGAGTGGGCGCGCGTGCCCGCCCGCAAGCGCGGCGCGCTGGTGGGCGAGTGCGCGCGGGTGCTGGGCGAGCATGTCGAGGAGCTCGGCCGGCTGATCGCGCTCGAGACCGGCAAGGCCCTGCGCACCGAGAGCCGGGTCGAGGCGAACGTGGTCGCCGACATCTTCGCCTTCTATGGTGGCCTCGGCAGCGAGCTGAAGGGCGAGACCGTGCCCTTCCACCCCGACGTGCTGAGCGTGACCGTGCGCGAGCCGCTCGGCGTCGTCGGCGCGATCATCCCCTGGAACGTGCCGATGCTGCTGATGGCGCTGAAGGTGGCGCCCGCGCTGGTGGCCGGCAATGCGGTGGTGGTGAAGTCGGCCGAGGAGGCGCCGCTCGCGGTGCTGCGCATCTGCGAGATCCTGAACCGCGTGCTGCCGCCCGGGCTGTTCAACATCCTCTCCGGCTTCGGGCCCGAGTGCGGCGCGCCGCTGGTGGAGCACCCGAAGGTGCGCAAGGTGACCTTCACCGGCTCGGTCGAGGTGGGGCGGATCGTCGGCCAGGCGGCGGCGAAGAAGATCGTGCCGGTGACGCTGGAGCTCGGCGGCAAGAGCCCGATGATCGTGTTCGACGATGCCGATCTCGATACGACCGTGACGGGGGCGATCACTTCGATGCGCTTCACGCGCCAGGGGCAGAGCTGCACCGCGGCATCCCGCATCTACGTGCACGAGAAGATCTTCGACGCCTTCGCCGAGAAGCTCGCGGCGAAGGTCGACGCGATGGTGATGGGCGATCCGCTGGACGAGAACACCGATATCGGCACGATCATCAGCCAGGGCCAGTTCGAGAAGGTGCTGGGCTTCATCGAGGAGGGGAAGGCGACCAAGGGGGCGGTCGCGCGCGCGTGCTCGCGCATGCCCACCGACCCGGCGCTGAAGAAGGGGCTGTTCATCCAGCCGCACATCTTCTCGGGGCTGACGCGCGAGAGCCGGCTGGTGCGCGAGGAGATCTTCGGGCCAGTGACGGTGCTTTTCCCGTTCAACGACTGGCAGGCGGTGCTGGCCGAGGCGAATGACAGCGAGTACGGGCTGGCCGCGAGCGTCTGGACAAACAACCTCAGGGTGGGGCTGCGCATGGCGCACGCGCTGGAGGCAGGGCTGGTGCAGATCAACCAGAACCTGGTGGTGCAGGCGAACCTGAGCTACGGCGGGATCAAGAGCTCGGGCCTGGGCAAGGAGGCGTCGCTGGAGGCGATGCTGGAGCACTTCATGCACAAGAAGACGATCATGGTGAATATGGGGTAGCGCCAGGCCGCGTGGACAACCCTCTGGCCGGGGGCTTCTCATGGGACTGCGGACGTGATTCCAAGCTGATCTCTGGCATGGAGATCGGCATTGATCCGCGGGCTGCTGACCGACGAGGAATGGTCCTTCTTCGAACCCTTCGTGGTGTCAGCTAGCCCGCTCGGCGGCAGGCCCGCCGGTGACCATCGGCGGGTGCTCGACGCCGTCTTTGGATCGCGCGCACCGGCGCGCCGTGGCGTGACCCGCCAGCCGGGCTTGGCAACTGGAACTCGGTGTTCCGCCAGTTCCGGCGCTGGACGGCCTCGGGTCTGTGGGACGTGATGCCGGAGGCCTTGGCCGATGGTGGCGGTGATGCCGACCTCCTGGAGATGATCGACAGCACCACCGTCCGGGCGCACCACCGCGCCGCCGACGGAAGGGGGGCTCGTCGCCAGGGTCTTGGGCGCTCGTGCGGTGGCTTCACGACCAAGCCCCACATCCGCGGCAACGCGCATGGCCTGCCTGTCGCTCCGCACGTGACCGCCGGCCAGGAAGCCGACTGCTCGAACCACGAGGCGCTGATCTGGGCCCGCGGAGACGAAGCCGGCGCAGAGCGTCACACGACCCCGCCATCATGCGCGCCGACAAGGGCTACGACAGTGACCCGATCCGGCAGGATCTGCGCAACCGTGGCGCCGTGCCGGAGATCCCGACCAAGCGGAACCGTCACGTCCAGCACAGCGTCAGCCGCCGGCTCCGCGCGTTGCGCAGCCGCATCGAACGCTTGATCAACCGGCTCGAGAACAGCCGCCGCGTCGCCACCCGCTACGACCAGACCATCGACAGCTTCCTCGGCTTCGCCGCTTGCCTCCATCCGTCCATGGATCAGGTTTGTCCGCGCGGCCTAAATCGTGCCATGAGGCGTCTCCTCTGATACGACACTGTGAGAAGTACGCCTTCGCAGGGCAACCACGGACGTTGGCCGGGATCATCGGCGTATGAATGCCTCATGAAGGCGTCGTATCTCGCCAACCGCAGCGAGGTCCGGTTCTCGGCAGGTGCCATGGCCCCGTTGAACGCCCGGTCCGGGCGCAGCGCGGCATCTCCGCTGCAAGCCATCTAAAGCTGCTGTCCACGCATACCCGAAGTCGCAGGTGCGGCGCTCCATGGCGCGGATCCCGGGTATGTGCACCTTCCTCACCCCCTGAGCGGAATCACCCGCTCCAAACGGCACCCCACCGCCGCGCCCTCCGCGAAGGCCGGCGCCGAGGCGGGCGCGATCACGAACAGCATCCCCGCATCCGTCTCCACCTCGTACTCGCGCGTCTGGCCCAGGAACGCCGCGCGCGCCACGCGCCCCGGCACCCCGCCCGCCTCCGCCAGCGTCACCGCCTCGGGCCGCACCGCCAGCCTCGCCGGGCCGACGGGGTGCGCGCGCATCGCCGCCTCCACCTCCGCCCCGCCGATCGCCAGCCGCGCGCGCCCTCCCTCTGCCGCCAGCACCTCGCCCGCGATCACGTTCGCCTCGCCCATGAAGTCGGCCACGAACGCATCCGCCGGGTCCTCGTAGAGTTCCGTCGGCGTGCCCATTTGCGCGATCCGCCCGTCGCGCATCACCACCACCAGGTCCGACACCGCCAGCGCCTCCTGCTGGTCGTGCGTCACGTACACCACCGACAGGCCGAGTTTGCGTTGCAGATCGCGGATGTCCTCGCGCACGCGCCTTCGCAGCCGCGCATCGAGGTTCGACAGCGGCTCGTCGAACAGCAGCACCTGCGGCCGCAAGACGAGCGCGCGTGCCACCGCCACGCGCTGCTGCTGCCCGCCCGAGAGCTCCGCCGGCAGCCGCGCC
>CALKJX010000182.1 GCA_937995555.1 uncultured Elioraea sp. | reverse complement strand
ATGTCGGCTTCGCGCGCGACTACGCCGACCGGATCGTCGCGCTGCGCGCCGGCCGCGTGGTGTTCGAGGGGCCGCCTGCCGCCCTCGACAAGGCCATGCTCGACGACCTCTACGCCGGCGACGAGACGGAGGCCGATGCGGCGCCCGTCCCGTTCCTCGAGCCGGCGTGACCGCAAACCCACCATGACACGAGGAGAGTGCGCAATGACACGACGGTCGCTCCTGCTGGGCCTGCTTGCCGCCGCGGTGACCGCCGCGCCGGCCGCGGCCGATTGGCGAGGCGAGGTGCGCGAGCTTGGCTTCGGGGTGATTCCGGTCGAGACGCAGACCCAGGCGATGGCCTCGTTCGACGCCTTCATCCCCTACGCCAGCCAGAAGCTCGGCGTGCCGGTGCGCCTGTTCACCGCCTCCGACTTCATCGGCGTGAACAACGCCCTGATCGCGCGGCAGATCCACTTCGCCTGGACCAGCCCCTCGGCCTTCGCCGGGTCCTGGCTCGAATGCCAGTGCGTCGAGCCGCTGGTCGCCGCGCTCGATAAGGACGGGAACCTCGGCTACAACGCCGTGCTGATCGTCCGCGCCGACAGCCCCTATCAGAGCGTGGACGACCTGCGCGGCAAGATCGTCGCGCGCACCGAGCCCAACTCCAATTCGGGGTTCCTGGTGCCGACGGTCGAGTTCGCCAAGATGGGCAAGCCGTTGGACCGTTTCTTCAACAGCCCCGTCTCGGGCGGACATACCCAGTCGGTGCTCGGCGTGCTGAACGGCACCTACGACGCCGCCTTCACCTGGACCACCCGCGGCGACGGCTACGGGCAGATCCGCACCATGATCGACAAGGGCATGCTGCGGCGCGACCAGATCCGCGTGGTCTGGGAGAGCGACTTGGTGCCGGCGCCGCCCGTCATCGTGCATCGCGACACGCCGGCCGATCTGAAGCAGGCCCTGACCGATTTCTTCCTCACCCTGCACAAGGACCGGCCGGATCTCGCGCGCGCCGTCGCGCACGGCGAGACCCAGGGTTTCGTGCGGGTGGACCTGTCCAAGTACGAGAGCACGATCGAGAGCCGCCGCCTGCTGCGCGACGCCCGCCGCCGCGGCGGCTGAGGCGTGGGCACGGCGCTGGCCGTCCGGGACGGTCGCGCGCGCGTCCTTGCCGACGCGCTCGCGGCCTACCGGCGACGTCGGCGGAGCCGGGCGGCGCTGGGGGCAATCCTGTTCGCCGCCGCCGTCCTGCTCGCTGCCGATCTCGGCGGCTTCGATCCGGTCCGCCTCGTCGCCGGCCTGCCGCGGGTCCGCGAGTTCTTCAGCCTGCTGGTGCCGCCGATCCGTTCCGGTCAGGTGATCGAGGACCTGTCCGAGTGGTACTGGGGGCTCGGCAAGTGGCTGCGGCTGCTCGCCGACACGCTGCTGATGGCCCTGCTCGCGACCGGGCTCGGCACGCTCGGCGGCGCACTGCTGTCGTTCCCGGCCGCCGCCAACCTGACGCCCGGACCGGTCGCCTACTGGATCAGCCGGCGTGTGCTCGAATTCGCCCGCGCGGTGCCCGATCTCGTCTTCGCCATCATCTTCGTCTTCGCCTTCGGCCTCGGCCCGCTCGCCGGCGTGCTGGCGATCGCGCTGCACACGCTCGGCGCGCAGGGCAAGCTGTTCGCCGAGGCCAACGAGAACATCGACATGAAGCCGCTCGAAGGCGTGCGCGCCGCGGGCGGGTCGCCGCGCGATGAGATCGTCTTCGCCGCGCTGCCGCAGGTGCTGCCGAACTGGATCTCGTTCACCTTCTGGCGCTTCGAGGTGAATGTCCGCTCGGCCACCATCATCGGCTTCGTCGGCGCGGGCGGGATCGGCCTCGAGCTCTACGAGGCGCTCAGGCTTTCCTACTACGACGACGCGGGCGCGATCCTGCTGATCGTCGCCTGCACCGTGTTCGCGATCGACTGGGCCTCGGAGGCGCTGCGCGGGCGGATCATGCATGGGGCTGGGGCATGAAGGACGGCGGCGAGGGCCAGCGCGCGCGGCTGGAGGCGCTGCTCGCCGCCGGGCGCCCGAACCCGTGGCCGGCGCGGGCCTGGGCGGCGCTGCTGGTCGGCCTGATGCTCTACGCGGCGATCGCGTTCGAGCTGATCGGCGCGAAGTTCGTCGACGGCCTGCCGCGCCTGGCGGGCGCCGCGGCGATGATGCTGCCGCCCAGGGGCTGGGAGCACCTGCCGGAATGGCTCTGGGCGCTCGGCGAGACGGTGGCGATGGCGCTGCTCGGCACGCTTTTGGGCGCCCTGGCCGCGCTGCCGCTCGGCTTCGCCTGCGCCCGCAACACCCTGCCGCTGCGGATGCTGCAGTTCGGCTTCCGCCGTTTCGCCGACGCGCTGCGCAGCCTCGACCACCTGATCTGGGCGATCGTGTTCGTGCGCGCCGTCGGTCTCGGCCCGCTTGCCGGGATCATGGCGATCGCGCTCGTCGATGCCGGCACCCTCGCCAAGCTCTACTCCGAGGCGATCGAGAACACCGACCGCAAACCGCTCGACGGCGCACGCTCGGCCGGCGCGTCGGGGGCGGAGACGATCCGCTGGGGCCTGCTGCCGCAGGTGCTGCCGAACATGCTCGCCTCGGCCCTCTACATGTGGGAGAGCAACACGCGGTCGGCGACCATCCTCGGCATCGTCGGCGCTGGCGGGATCGGCTACCAGCTCTCCGACCGGCTGCGGGTGTACGACTGGGGCGAGGCGAGCACGATCATCCTGCTGATCCTGGTCGCGGTGTATGCGATCGACCTGACCAGCGCACGGCTGCGGCGCGCCCTGATCGTCGGGGCCTGAACGGGCGGCTCACGTCAGCATCTGCCCGCCATCCACGGTGATGGTCTGCCCGGTCACCCAGCGCGCCGCCGGTGAGACGAGGAACAGCACCACCTCGGCCACCTCCTCGGGCGTGCCGAGCCGGCCGAACGGGATGCCGGCGAGGACGCGGCCGTAGAGCGGATCGCCCGCGAGCCGCCGCCGCTCCCACGACCCGCCCGGGAACTCGATCGAGCCTGGAGCGACGCAGTTCACCCGCATGTTCTGCTTCGCGAGCGCCGCCGCCTGGGACGTGGTGTAGTGGATGAGCGCCGCCTTCGCCGCGCCGTAAGGTGGCGTGCGCGGGCTCGGCTGCAGCCCCGAGATCGACGAGACATGCACGATCGATCCGCCGCCCGCCTCGGCGATGTGGGGGATCGCGGCGTGGCTCGCGCGCACCGAGGCCATCACGTCCACCGCGAGGCTTGCCGCCCAGCCGGCCTCGTCATCGGTCGCGCCGAAGCCGGAGGCGTTGTTCACCAGGATCTCGAGCCCGCCAAGTGCCGCGGCCGCGTCCCCGACGTAGCGGCGCACGGCATCGCCATCGGCGAGATCGCATACCGCGCCGTGCGCGGCGAAGGTATCGCGCGCTGCCGCCACACCGTCGGCGCCGCGTGCGCAGACCGAGACGCGGGCGCCTTCCCGCGTGAACGCCTCGGCGATCGCGCGGCCGATGCCGCGCGTCCCGCCGGTGACGATCGCGCGCTTGCCCGCCAGCACCGTCACTGCACGGTGATCCCGGCGGCCTGGATCACACCCTTCCAGGTCTCGCTCTCGGCGCGGATATGCGCCTCGGCCTCGGCTGGGCCATGGCCTGGCAGGTCGGAGCCCGCGCGCGCGAGCCCCTCGCGCAGCGCCGCCGAGCCGCGTGCCGCCGCGACCGCCGCCGCGATCCGCTGCACGATCGGCTCGGGGGTCGCGCGCGGCACGAACAGCCCGTGCCATGTCACCACCGTGAGATCCGGCAGCCCCGCCTCGCGCGCGGTCGGCACGTCGGGCAGCGCGCGCATCCGGCTCTCGCCGGTGACGAACAGCGCCGCCACCTTGCCCTCCGTGATGTGGCCCTGGACCGCCGAGAGCAGCGTGATGAAGGCGGCGATCCGGCCGCCGAGCAGATCCGTCATCGCCTCGGGGCTGCCGCGATAGGGCACGTGCTCCAGCCGTACCCCCGTGCGCAGCTTGAACAGTTCCATGCCGAGATGGGCGAGGCTGCCTGGGCCTACACTGGCGTACGACAGGTCGGCACCGGATGCGCGTGCCCTGGCGAGGAACTCGGGCAATGTGCGGCCGACGCGTGCATCGGCGGCGAACACGAACGGCGCGGTCGCGAGCAGCGCGACCGGCCGAAGATCGTTCAGCGGATCGATCGGCAGGTTGCTGCGCAGATGCGGGATCATGGTGAAGCTGCCGGGGAAGCAGACCAGCAGCGTGTGCCCGTCGGGGCGTGCGCGGGCGGCCGCCTCCGCGCCGATCATGCCGCCCGCGCCGGCGCGCGGCTCGGTGATGATCGCATGCCCGCCGATCTGTTCCTTGATCGCATCGGCCCAGAGGCGCGCGGTGAGGTCGACCGTGCTGCCGCCGGGCGCGCAGACGATGATGCGGACGGGGTCGCGGCCGGGCCAGTCCTGGGCGAGGGCAGGCGTGGCCGCGATCAGGGCGGCGAGGGCAGCGGCGATCAGGCGCATGGCGGACGTTTTCCCCGAAGTGGTTCGGCGTGAGACTAGTCGAGCGCAGAGGCCGTTCAAGTCGGGCGGGGCAGGTCGCGTTGACAAGCCGGGGCAGGGGTGAGAATGGCGCCCGGTCGGATCTCGGATCGCTTCATGCCGTGGATGGTACCTGCCCGAGGGGCGGACGGACCCGATGAGCGGCGAGCGTGTGCCCCGGGCACGGGCCGCCTCACCGAACTGCTGGAGTCGCGATGCCACCGGTGAACCCGCATTTCGACCACGATCGGGTGGTCTGGCGTGACGAGTATTCGGGCCAGTACGAGCCCGTCGCCTATGACGCGCAGTTCGACGGACAGTGGAAGCTGTTCCTGGACGGCCAGCGGGGCTTCGTGCGTCACACTGGTGTCGAGACCTCGGACGAGTACATCGATGACCGGATCGAGGAACTGACAGGCGTGCCGGATTACCTGCTGCGCCGTCGCTATGGCATCCTCGCCGGGGCGGTGAAATGGATCACCGGGCGGGCTGCGCGGGCCAATCGGCGCGGCATCGGCGGTCGCCTCCATCTGGCGCCGAAACTCCCGATCGACCATTTCAGGGGCAAGCGTTGCCTCGACGTCGGCTGCGGCGCCGGGCGCTGGACCCGCACGCTGCTGGCACTCGGCGCCTCCGTGAAGTCGGTCGACGTGTCCGAGCACGGGCTGAAATCGACCCGGCGTTTCAACAGCGATGTCGAGCGGCTGGACCTGTTCGAGATCGCCGAGGGCAGGCCCGACCTGCACGGGGCTTTCGACTTCACCCTGTGCTGGGGTGTTGTCATGTGCACCCACGATCCGCTGGTCGCGTTCCGCAATGTCGCGCTCACGGTCAGGCCGGGCGGTGAGCTCTACGTGATGGTCTATGCGCCGACCTATCACGCTTCGGAGTTCGTGCTGTCCTCGCGCAGGCACTACCACCGGGCGCTCGCGACCGCGGAGCAGCGCTTCACCTACGTTCTTGAACTGGCCGGCGAGGATCGTGACAACGCCATCAATTACATGGACATGCTCAACACGTTCTACAACTGGACCATCGACGAGGCGACGCTGAACGGCTGGTACGCCATGTGCGGCTTCGAGCCGCCGGTCTTCCTCAACGCCGCCGAACCGCACAAGGGCGCGCATCACGTGCTGGGCCGCAAGCGCCCGGACGCGCGCGGCTGAGCCGGCTTGTCGACGGCGAGGGCCCGGAGGTGCGTGCCGGACGGGTCCGAGGATCGACCCGCGCGCTGGCCCGGCGTCGCGGAACGGACCTCATGACCGACGGGTCCGGTGATCGGTTTGCCGATCGCGGTTGCGCGGCTTCGTAATCTGCGGCAAAGGTTGTCGCGTACCGCGCGGAGGGGCAGGCTCCCTCCGCGCCATGCCGTGCCGCGGTGTCGGCCGGCCAGGGGGAGACGGCGATGCGGGAGACACGCATCGACATCCGCGAGCTGCTTGCGGGCGCGTTCACCTTTGCCTTGGGCGCTGCCGCGGTCTGGATCGCGCAGGACTACCCGTTCGGGCAGTTGCGGCGGATGGGCCCGGGCTATTTCCCCACCTCGCTCGGCTGGCTGCTGGTCGGGCTCGGCACTGTGATCTTCGCCGGCGGCTTCCTGCGCCCCGGGCTCCAGCCCCGGCCCGAGTGGCGCAACATGATCGCGGTGCTGGCCGGCATCCTCGCCTTCGCGCTGATGGTCGAACGGTTCGGCCTGATCGCCGCCACCGCCGCCCTGGTCTGCATCACCGCTGCCGCGGATCGCGAGTCGAGCCTGCGCGGCACGATCATCCTCGCCCTCTGCCTGATCGCGATGACCGTCGGCATCTTCGTCCACGGCCTCGGCATTCCATTCCGTCTCTGGAATTGGCCGTCCTGATTCCATGACGCTCATCGACAACCTCGCCCTAGGCTTCGACACCGCCCTTTCGGCGACGACCCTGTTCTGGTGCTTCGTGGGGGTGACGCTCGGCACGTTCATCGGCGTGCTGCCGGGGGTGGGGGCGCTCGCCACCGTCTCGATGCTGCTCCCCCTGACCTTCCACCTCGATCCGACCACGGCTCTCGTGATGCTCGCCGGGATCTACTACGGCGCGCAGTACGGCGGCTCGACCGCCTCGATCCTGCTCAACCTGCCAGGCACGCCCTCGGCCGCGGTGACCTGCCTCGACGGCTATCCGATGGCCAAGCAGGGCCGCGCCGGTGTGGCGCTGGCGATGACCACCTTCGCCTCGTTCTTCGGCTCCTGCGTGGCGATCGTGATCATCGCCAATTTCGCCGCCCCGCTCGCCGAGGTGGCACTGCGCTTCGGCCCTGCCGAGTACTTCTCGATGATGGTGCTGGGGCTGCTCGCCGCGGCCACGCTCGCCCAGGGCTCCCCCTTCAAGGGGGTGGCGGTGGTGGTGATCGGGCTCGTGCTCGGCCTGGTCGGCACCGACGTGAACACGGGCATGCAGCGCTTCACCTTCGGCATTCCCGACCTGTTCGACGGGCTGAATCTCGTTGCGGTCGCGATGGGGCTGTTCGGCGTTTCCGAGGTGATCGCCAATGTCGGCAAGGTGCGCGCGGTCTCGGGCGATGCCGGGAAGATCACGCTGCGCAGCCTGATCCCGACGCGCGACGATGTGCGCCGCTCCTGGTTGCCGATGGCGCGCGGCTCGGGCGTGGGCGCCTTCTTCGGCATCCTGCCGGGCACCGGCTCCTCGATCGCGGCGTTCATGTCCTACGCGGTCGAGAAGCGCGTGGCGAAGGATCCGTCGCGCTTCGGCAAGGGCGCGATCGAGGGCATCATGGCGCCCGAGAGCGCCAACAACTCCGCCGCCCAGTCCGCCTTCATCCCCACCCTCACGCTCGGCATTCCGGGCGACGCGGTGATGGCGCTGATGCTTGGGGCGCTGATGATCCACGGCATCGCGCCCGGCCCGCGGGTGGTGGTTGAGCATCCGCAGCTGTTCTGGGGGCTGATCGCGTCCTTCTGGATCGGCAACATCATGCTGGTGATCCTGAACCTGCCGTTGGTCGGCATCTGGGTGAAGATGCTGCAGATTCCCTATCGCATCCTCTATCCGTCGATCCTGCTGTTCATCTGCATCGGCGTCTATTCGATCAACAACAACGCCTTCGATGTGCTGCAGGTGGTCGTGTTCGGCTTGATCGGCTACGGCATGATGCTGATGGGCTTCGAGCCGGCGCCGCTGCTGCTGGGCTACATCCTGGGGCCGCTGATGGAGGAGCATCTCAGGCGCGCCCTCCTGCTCTCGCGCGGCGACATGAGCGTGTTCCTGACCCGCCCGATCTCGGCAGGGTTCCTGACCGCGACCCTCCTGCTGCTCGCCTTCGTCGCCTGGAGCGCGCTGCGCCGCCGCGGCCAGCCCTCGCCGGCGATGGTGGGGGGCTGAACGCGCGCGCGCCGACGCGTCGGTGCTCGACAGATCGATATCGAGGGGTGCTGCTACTTCTGCTCGCGCTGGGCCTCGGCGAGCACGCGCGCCATCTGGCTCAGCGCCGCCTGCTGACGCTCGTTGCTGATCTGCGCGAAGTTCCGCGCCAGTTCGAGGCAGAGCCGCTGGCGCTGGGTCAGTTGCACCGCCTGACCGCCCGCGCCGATGCCGTCGAAGAACCAGCTCACCGGCACGCCGAGCACCTGGGCGATGCCGTAGAGCCGTCCCGCGGAGATGCGGTTGAGCCCGCGCTCGTATTTGTGCGCCTGCTGGTAGGTGACGCCGATCGCCTCGGCGAGCTGCTGCTGGCTCATGCCCAGCAGCAGGCGCCGTTCGCGGATGCGCGCGCCGACATGCCGATCGACGACACCGGTACGCAGCGGCGCAGGCATCGGACCGCGTCGGCCGTCGCGGTCGGACGGATCGCCCGAGGACGAGATGGTCATGATGATCTCCCGTTCTGGTACGGTCTCCTTGGGCGCGGTACCGCCGGACGATGGCCTAATCCGGACATTCAGCCCCGGGTTGTCGCAACCTCGGCTCACAAGCCCGCGAGCGGCACCGCGTCGTGCCGTCCTGCGCGCGTCGTCGCCCGACCGGGGGCTGCGGCGCGCGGGGGACGACGCCTCAGCCCTTCCGCTCCCGCAGCGCCTCGAGCTCCCGCTTGAGGGCGGCGAGTTCCTCGCGCAGCCGCTCGAGCTCGCGCGACTCCTCGGCCGTGTCCTGCGCCGGCGCGCCGGTCGGGGCCGGCGCCGCGCCGCGGTAGAACGGCGCGAACAGGCTGAACGCCCGCTCCATCATGGCGACGTTCTGCTTGCCCACCTCCTCCATCGAGAAAGGGAAGAGCCCCTCCATGGTCTGCTGCATCGCCTTGCGCATCTGTTCCTGCTGGCGCGCGAACAGGCCCATCGAGTGTTCGAGGTAGCGCGGCACCAGTGATTGCAGGCTGTCGTCGTAGAAGCTGATCAGTTGACGCAGGAAGCCGATCGGCAGCAGGTTCCGGCCCTTGCCCTCCTCCTCGACGATGATCTGCGTCAGCACCTGGCGGGTGATGTCCTCGCCCGTCTTGGCGTCATAGACGACGAACTCGCGCCCCTCCTTCACCATCTGGGCGAGATGGTCGAGCGTGACGTAGGACGAGGCCTCGGTGTTGTAGAGACGGCGGTTGGCGTATTTCTTCACCACCACCGGGGGGGGCTGCGCGGTTCCTTCAGCCGGGCTGTCGCCAGGAGCGCCCGAACGGACCGGCTCGGCCATCAGCGTCTTCCTCTTGCCGCCATGGTGCAGCGCAGCCTAGCACCGCCGTCCCCCCGCTTCACGCGCTATCTCGCACCGCACCACTGGTCTAGGATGCTGCCCGGAGATGGACGGGACCGATGGACGGGGCCGAGGAGTCCGGGGCCGAGCTCGACGCGCTTGCCCGGGACTGGATCACGCTGTGGCAGAGCGAACTGAGCGCGCTCGCGTCCGACCCGGAGGCGGTCGAGGCGTGGATGCGGCTGCTGTCGCTCTGGGCCGGTGCGGCCGCGGCGGGGCTCCGGGTGGCGCCGCGCGCGGACGCCGTGCATGACCCATACGCCGCCCGGCCCGCTCCGCCGCCGCGGTCCGCGGCCGCTGGCGCTGCATCTGATGCTGGCGGCGTGGCGGGCAATGGCGGCCGCCGCGACGATGCCGTGCTCGCCCGGATCCTCGACCGGCTCGACGCGATCGAACGGCGGATCGCCGCGCTGGAGGTCGGACGAGGCCGCGGCACAGGCCGGGGCGCTGGCCGCGCGCCTGGCCGCGGCCGGGCACGCACCGGCTGAGCTTTCCGGCGCGGTGCTGCGCGAGCTGGCGCGGCAGGACCGCGCGCTGATCGCCGGCATCGCCGCCTATCGCCGCCATCCCTGGCAGCGCACCCTTGCCGATCCTCCCGCGCTCTGGGCCGAGGGAGGCTCGCGGCTGCTCGACTATGGCGCCACCGCCGCGCCGACCCCGGATGCGCCGGTGCTGCTGGTCGTGCCCTCGCTGGTGAACCGCGCCCACGTGCTCGACCTGATGGAGGGCGGCTCGATGCTGCGCTTCCTGGCCGCGCGCGGGCTCAGGCCGCTGCTGCTCGACTGGGGCTGGCCGGGCGAGGTGGAGCGGCGTTTCACGCTGACCGACTACATCGCCGGCCGGCTCGAACGCGCGCTGGCGGTGGCGGCCGGCGAGGCGGGCGGGCCCGTGCTGGTCGCCGGGTACTGCATGGGCGGGCTGCTCGCGCTCGCCGCGGCCGGGCGCCGGCCCGATCTCGTGCGCGCGCTCGCGCTGCTCGCCACGCCGTGGGATTTCCATGCCGGCGACCCGGACCGCGCGCGCGCGCTCGCCGCCGCGCTGCCGCTCTACGAGCCTGCGCTCGCCTTTGCCGAGGCCCTGCCGGTCGATGTCCTCCAGATCATGTTCGCCGCCCTCGATCCGTTCGCCATCGCTGCCAAGTACCGGGGGTTCGCCCGGCTCGATCCGGCGAGCCAGCGCGCGCGACTGTTCGTGGCGCTGGAGGACTGGCTGAACGATGGCGTGCCGCTTGCCGCGCCGGTGGCGCGCGAGTGCCTCTCGGGCTGGTACGGCCGCAACGAGCCCGCGCGCGGGGCGTGGCGCGTGGCCGGGCTGCCCGTCGAGCCCGCGGCGGTGCGGGTTCCGTCCTTCGTCGCCGTGCCAGGGCGGGACCGGATCGTGCCGCCCGTATCCGCGCTGCCGCTCGCCAGGGCGCTGACCGGCGCGGTGCTGCACCAGCCGACCGCCGGGCATATCGGCATGGCGGCGGGCAGCGGCGCCGAGGCGGCGCTCTGGCGTCCCCTGGCGGACTGGGCCCTGTCGCGCTAGCGCCGCGCTTGTGTGCGCCTCTGCCGCGGTGCACCATCGCGAACATCCGGGCGCGAGCCCCAACCCGAGGAGAGAGCCAGCCATGACCGACGTCGTCATCGCCGCCGCCGCGCGCACGCCCGTCGGCTCCTTCAACGGCGCCTTCGCCACGCTGCCGGCGCACGTGCTCGGTGCGGCCGCGATCGAGGGCGCGCTCGGCCGTGCCAAGGTCGCGCCAGAGGAGGTGGACGAGGTGGTCATGGGCCAGATCCTCACCGCGGGTGCCGGCCAGAACCCCGCGCGCCAGGCGGCCATGGCGGCCGGCATCCCGCATGAGAAGACCGCCTACGGGGTGAACCAGCTTTGCGGTTCGGGTCTGCGCACCGTCGCGCTCGGCTACCAGGCGATCCTGACGGGCGATGCGAGGATCGTCGTCGCCGGCGGTCAGGAATCCATGACCCAGGCGCCGCACTGCGCGCAGCTGCGCGCCGGCGTGAAGATGGGCACGGCCGAGTTCCTCGATACCATGCTGAAGGACGGGCTCTGGGACGCGTTCCACGGCTACCACATGGGCAACACGGCCGAGAACGTGGCGCAGAAGTACCAGATCACGCGCGACCAGCAGGACGCCTTCGCCGCCGAGAGCCAGCAGAAGGCGGGTGCCGCGATGAAGGCGGGCCGGTTCCGCGACGAGATCGTTCCGGTCACCGTGAAGACGCGCAAGGGCGAGGTGGTGGTGGAGAACGACGAGTATCCGCGCCCTGACACCACGGTGGAGGTGCTGGCGAAGCTGCGCCCCGCCTTCGCCAAGGACGGCACGGTGACCGCCGGCAACGCCTCCGGCATCAACGATGGTGCCGCCGCCGTGGTGCTGATGACGGCGGCCGAGGCGGCGAAGCGGGGGGTGACGCCGCTCGCGCGCATCGTCGCCTGGGCGACCGCGGGGGTCGATCCGGCGATCATGGGCACGGGTCCGATCCCGGCCTCCCGCATGGCGCTGAAGAAGGCCGGCTGGTCGATCGACGATCTCGACCTGATCGAGGCGAACGAGGCCTTCGCCGCCCAGGCCTGCGCGGTGAACAAGGATCTCGGCTGGGACCCGGCGAAGGTGAACGTGAACGGGGGCGCGATCGCCCTCGGCCACCCCATCGGCGCCTCGGGCGCGCGCGTGCTGAACACGCTGCTGTTCGAGATGCAGCGCCGCAACGCCAAGAAGGGGCTGGCGACGCTCTGCATCGGCGGCGGCATGGGGATCGCGATGTGCATCGAGCGGTGAATTCGTCCTCGACATCGGACTGACGATCAGGGGTAACATTCCGCCGGACGGTCCATCGGCGGTCCGGTCTGACCGTCCGGCGCATTCCGTCCAGCAACCTCGCGGTGCGGAAGCCAACCCGCGCCCACCTCAGGGAGACTGTCCAGATGGCACGTGTGGCACTCGTCACCGGCGGCACCCGCGGCATCGGCGCGGGTATTGCGAGGGCGCTGATCGCGCAGGGGCGCACCGTCGTCGCCTCCTATGCCGGCAATGATGCCGCCGCGCAGGCCTTCGCGCAGGAGACGGGCTGCAAGGTCTACAAGTTCGATGTCGCCGATTTCGAGGCGTGCAAGGCCGCGGTGGCGAGGATCGAGGCGGAGGTCGGCCCGATCGAGATCCTGGTGAACAACGCCGGCATCACCCGCGACGCCACCATGAAGCGGCTGACGCGCGAGATGTGGGATGCCGTGATCGACACCAATCTCGGCTCCTGCTTCAACCTCTGCAAGCTCGTGTGGGACGGCATGACCGCGCGCAAGTTCGGCCGCATCGTCAACATCGGCAGCGTGAACGGCCAGGCCGGGCAATACGGCCAGGTGAACTACGCGGCGGCGAAGTCGGGCATCCACGGCTTCACCAAGGCGCTCGCGCAG
>CALKJX010000181.1 GCA_937995555.1 uncultured Elioraea sp. | reverse complement strand
GCGGCCGCCGTTTCGGCGCGCAGCAGCCGCAGCCGCTCGGCAAGCGCGGGTTCGGAGAGGCTCGGGATGTCGAAGCTGCGGGTCGGCGCACGTGTCGCGAGCGAGAGATCGACGCCCTGCTGACCGGGCGTGATCGCGAGGCCACGCGGCATGGTCTGGCCCGCGGTCAAGGCGAAGGCGTTGTCGGCCGGGCGCAGGGTGACGTGTTCGGACCAGGCGAGCACGGCGACGCCGCGTTGGGTCGGCATCAGCGAGAATTCCGGATAGGCGCGGCCGACCGGGACTCGACCCTCGCCGTCGGCGAGCGTGCCGATCAGGAAGCGCTCGCCGGTGTCGGGGTCGCTCAGGTGAACCACCGCGGCGGCACCGGGCGCCTCGACCGTCAGACCGACGCGCCCCCCCTCCTCGCGCACCGCGGCCGCAAGGGCGTTGCCGGGCGGGAAGCCCTCGGGCAGCACCTCGAGACGGACGCCGCGCTCGGTGCGGACAAGCCGGACGGCTGCCTCGTCGGGCAGGCGGATACGGATGACCGTCGCGGTCGGCGTGACCGCCACCTCGGCCGAACCGAAGACCGGGTCGGCACGCAGCGGCCGCAGATCGACCGGCCTCGCCTCATCGGCCACGACCCAGACCCAGTCGCCACGCCGCAGCACGGCAAAGCCGGTGGTGGCGGCGAAGGGCAGCACGACCGACGGGTGGGGCGCGTTGCGGACCGCGCGGGCGGTCAGGCTGACGGGTCCGGCCCCGGACGGCGCGGGGGCGGCGACCGCCGGAGCCTGCCCTGCCGGCTGAGGCGCGGCGGGAGCAGGTTGAGCCTCGGGCCGCGGCGCCTCGGCGACCGGCGCGCTTGCCTCGATCGGGTGCGCGGGCTCAGCGGAGGCCACCACGGCGGAGGCCTGCGGCAGCGGCGCGGGTGCGCGGGATTCGGACGCGGCGACAGGCGGGCGCACTTGCGCCGGCGGCGCAGGCGGCGGCAACGGCAGCGGCGCCGTGGCAGCAGCGGGGGCGGCGGCCGGAACGGCCGGCGCGGTGCGGGCAGGCGAAGCCGCGGGCCGTGCGGCATCGACGGGCGCGACATCCAGCACGATGCGCGTACCGAGCCGGTAGTGCCGCAGCGTCGCGCCGGGTACCACCTCGATCGCCGCGGCCGTACCGGCGGCATCGAGCGATGTCACCTGGCGCGGCAGGCGCCGGCTGACGCCCTCGGTCTCGAAGCGGCCGGGCCGCTCGAACGACAGCAGGATCCGGTCCCCCTCCCGTGCCACGGTGTAGCCGACCGTGGCGGGCCACTCGAACACCACACGGCCGAAGCCGGGATGGCTGCCGGCGCGGACCGCGACCGGCTCCTCCGCCTGGGCCGCGGAGGTGACGAGGGCCAGCGTGAGGGCGAGCAGGACGGCACGGTGCATCAATCGAAACTCGCGAGCAGACGGTCGATCTCGGCCTGATCCACGCCATTCCCAGGCAGCTGCGGGCCGTTCAGCAGCGACGACTCCGGGCCTGCCGCGACCTGCGCGGCCGGCTCGGCGCCGGCGGCACGATCGGAGAAGGTCGCGACGATCGCCGCGATCCGGTCCTCGATCGACTTCAGCGTCCGCACCACCTTGGTGATCCGCTGGCCGGTGATGTCCTGGAAGCTGCACGCCTCGTAGATCCGCGTCACCGCAGCCTGCAGCGCCTCGCCCATCTCGCCGCCAAGCTCGCTCGCGGCCTTCTCGAACGTCTCGCAGCAATCGAGAATCTCGTTTGTCGCCTGCGCGGTCGCCTCGACGATCGCGTCGAGCTCGTCGGTCGCCGAGGGGATGAAGGCGCGGTTGATGTCCTCGACCTTGAGCGAGGCGATCTCCTGCTTGGCCGCGGCGATCGTGCGGCCGATCTGCTCGACCTCGGCGAGCAGCGTCGCCTCGCTCGCGGTCAGATCGCCGTGCATGGTCGCGAGCACCTGCTCGACGATCTCGGCGACCGCCTCGGGCGTCGTCGCGTCGCGGTGGCGCGCGCGCAATGCGGCGAGCCGCTCGGCCAAGGCGGCGCGGCGAGCCCCGTTGCCGCCATCAGGCATGGACGAGCACCTTCTCGATCTTCTCCTTCAACGTCTCGGCATTGAAGGGCTTGACGATGTAGTTGGAGACGCCCGCCTGCTTCGCGGCGATGACGTTCTCCGTCTTGCTCTCGGCGGTGATCATGATGAAGGGCAGGTTGCGGAGCTTACCGTCGGCCCGCACCTCCTGAAGCAGCTGGAGGCCGGTCATGGGCTGCATGTTCCAGTCCGAGATCACCAGGCCGTAGTTGCCGCTGCGCAGCATGGACAGCGCCTGCGCGCCGTCGGTCGCCTCGTCGACATTGTTGAAGTCGAGCTGGCGCAGCAGGTTTCGGATGATGCGCAGCATCGTCTTGTAGTCGTCGACGATGAGGATGTTCATGTTCTTGTCCATGGATCGGGTCGCGCTCCTGTGGTGGCCGGGGCGGGCGCCGCCGGGGGCTGGGGATCAACCGCCTGCCGCCCCCTCATCGGGCGAGCGGGCACGGCGCTGCGCGAGCTCAGCCGTCAGTGCCTTCGCCTTGTCCGGATTCATTCCGGCCAGGATCGGGGCCGCGTTGCGCTCGCGCATGCGCTCGACCACCTCTATCAGCACAGGCATTTCCAGTTCGTTGAAGATACGCGCGGCATCGCGCGGACGCATGCTCTCGTAGATCTTCACCAGGCCGCGCCAACCGGCATCGGCGCGTTCGCGCGCCGCCTGGTCGAGCGCCTCAAGGCGCTGCTGCAACTGCTGCAGCTCCTCGATCCGCTCGGCGAGCCGGCGCTCGGCCGCGACCACGACAGCCTCGCGCTCGGCGAGTGTGCGCTCCCGTTCCTCGAGCGCGAGACGGCGGGCGCGCAGATCCTCAAGCACCGTCATCTCGGCGGCACTCGGTTGGGCGAAGCGCGGCGCCGCCGGCACGGACCCTTCGGCTGGCAGCATGGCGGGCCCTGCCGGTCGGTCGGCGCGGTGAGGCTGGGGGGCTGCGGACGGTCCATCGGCCTCGCCACGCGCGGCAAGCGCGGACGGGACGATCGGCAGGCCGCCCGCACCCTCGGGCGCCGGCGCGAGCGGCACGCCGATCAGCAGCGCGGCGACGCGTACGGTCAGCAGTGCCGCAAGCGTGACGATCACGAAGGGCAGCAGGCGCGCGTGCCCGCGGCGGGACGGAGCGGTCTTCATCGGGCGAGCCTCAGGGCCTCCATGAGATCGCGCTCGGCTTGGCTGCGCACCTTGGGCGCATCGGCCGTCTCGGGCAGCGCACGGGCGGGGCTGCGCGGTTCGGGCGCATTGGCGAGCGCCCGCGCCTCGCGCACGCGCGAATCGAGCCGATCGGCCAAGGCCTCGCCCCGCTCGATCAGGAACACGAGGTCGCCGCGCAAACGCTCGGCCGCCTCGGTCTGCGCGGCGAGCTGATGGCCGGCACCTTCGGCCGCGGCGCGCAACCGCGCCGTCGAGGCCTCGGCACGCGCGGTCGCTTCGTTGAACCCGGCGACCAGCGCCTCAAGCGCCGCGTTGTCACGGCGCAGCACGCCAAGCCGACGCTCCAGCCGCACGGCATAGAGCAAGGTCGCGGCAAGCAGCACCAGAAGCAGCGCTTCAAGGCCCCATTGCAGCAGCGTGATCATCAGGTCTCCCCCTGCCGGCGCGGCACGTCGCGCTCGATCCGGACGGCCACGCGGCCGTTGCGCCGTCCCATCCGTCCCTGGAACAACGGCACGCCGCCGCATCGCAGGCTGACCGGGGTGTCGGCGGTCGCGTTCAGCACGATGCGGCTGCCCACCCGCCACGACATGACGTCGGCGAGCTTGGCCCATTGCTCGTCGATGACGGCGGAAAGCTCGACATCGGTCTCCCAGAGCTCCTCGGCGAGGTGGGTCTCCCAGATGCTGTCGCGGCCGAACTTCTCGCCCATGAACTGCTGCAACAGCATCTCGCGCACGGGCTCGAGCGTGGCGTAGGGCAGCAGGAGTTCGAGCCGGCCGCCGCGGTCCTCCATCTCGACACGGAGCTTGGTCAACACGGCCGCGTTGGACAGGCGGCTGACCACGGCGAAGCGAGGATTGGTCTCCAGCCGCTCGAAACGGAAATTCACCGGGCAGAGCGGGTCGAAGGCCTGGGACAGGTCGGCCAGCACGACATGGATCATCCGCTCGACCAGCGTGCGCTCGATCGTGGTGTAGGGGCGGCCCTCGATGCGCATCTGCGCCGTCCCGCGCCGACCGCCGAGCAGCACGTCGACGATCGAGTAGATCATCGCCGAGTCGACCATCATCAATCCGTAATTGTCCCACTCCTCGGCCTTGAATACGGCGAGCATGGCCGGCAGCGGGATCGAGTTCAGGTAGTCGCCGAAGCGCAGGCTGACGATGTTGTCGATCGACACCTCGACGTTGTCGGAGGTGAAGTTGCGCAAGGACGTGCTCATGATCCGCACGAGGCGGTCGAACACGATCTCGAGCATCGGCAGGCGCTCGTACGTGACGAGGCCCGAGGAGATGATCTTCTGGATCCCCGACAGCTCGACAGCCGAAGCCGGGCCGCTGTCGAACCCGAGCAGGCTGTCGATCTCGGCCTGGTTCAGCACCCGCGCCGCATCCGGGCCGGCGGCGCCTTCGCCGCCCTCGCCCTCGCCCCCTTCGAGATCCGCACCCCAGGCGGCGGCCAGCGCCTCGTCGTCGCGTTCGTTCTCGGGCGTGCCGCTCATTGCACCAGCATCTCGATGAACAGCACGTCGGTGACCGTCACCGGATGCGCGGCGACCTTGGCGCGGGCAGTGAGCTCCTCGCGCAGCCTGTGCATGCCGATCGAACCGCGCAGCTCCTCGGGGCGCAGTTCGCGCAGATAGGTGGTGAACAGGTCCTGCAACCGCGGCACCGCAGCCTCCATCTGGGGCAGCTCGCGGCTGTCGGCGATCTCGATGCGTGCGACCAGCTTGAGATAGGACGGCCGCCGCCCGGCACCGACATTCAGATTGACGATGATGTCGGGCATGGCGAACAGGCCCGGCTCGGGCTTCACCTCGGCCGGCGGCTCCGGCTCGCCGCCCATGCCGAGCAGCCCGGGCAGCACGCCGCTGAACCACAGACCGCCGCCCAGCGCCGCAACCAGCACCGGCGCCCCCAGAAGGATCAGCTTGCGCCGCCCGTTCGACGCGGGCTGCTCCGCTGTCGCCGCATCGTCCTCCGCCACCGACGCGCTGCCGGCCATCGCCTGCGTTCCCACTCCGCTCCGGCGGACGTCACCCCGACCTCCGCAGGCATGTGTGTGCAGCGCGTGCGGTTAAGGAAGCTTGAAAGGGTCACCGATCGCCGGGCGGGCTGGCAGGGCGCCCGCGGCGCGGCGAGGCACGCGGCTTGCCGGGCAGGCTTTGCCGGTGTGTGGGTCGGGCATGCCGGCGTCCTTGCGAGAAGCCGCCGAAATCGACGCTCAATGCGCTGGCATGCCGTTTGCGGTGGCCGTGGGCGACGGACCTTCTGGACGCACCCACACCATGGACACCACCGGCTACGTCGCCCTCTCCCGCATGGTCGCGCTGCAACGCCAGACGGACATGACGGCGCACAACATCGCCAACGCCAACACGCCGGGCTTCAAGGCCTCGCGCATGCTGTTCAGCGACTACCTGGTGAATCAGCGCCGGGTGGAGCAGCCGATCGCGGCGCGCACGGTGCACTTCGTGCAGGATCGCGGAACGCACCGCGAGATGGCGGCCGGCGCGATGCAGAGCACGGGCAATCCGCTGGACATCGCGCTCGCTGACGACGGCTTCCTCGTGTTCGACACCCCGCGCGGCGAGCGCTACAGCCGCAACGGCCGGCTCACCCTCGACAATGACGGCCGGCTGGTGGGGCCTGAGGGGTTCGCGGTGCTCGCCGAGGGCGGTGAGCCGATCGTGATCGCCCCGGATGAGGGGCAGATCAGCATCGCGACCGACGGCACGGTCAGCACCGAGAACGGGCGGATCGGCCGCATCCGCGTGGTCCGGTTCGAGGATCCGCAGGCACTGCGCGCCGAGGGCGTGAACCTCTACGCCACCGAGGAAGAGCCGTTGCCGGTCGACGCGCCGGTGGTGATGCAGGGCATGGTCGAGGAGTCGAACGTCAACGCGGTGGTCGAGCTCACCCTGCTCATGGCGCAGATGCGCGAGTTCCAGTTCGCCTCGCAGTTCGTCGAGCGCGAGGGCGAGCGGCAGACCCAGGCGATCGAGCGTCTGACCCGGCGCCGCGGCTGACCTGACCCGAAGGAGAACTGACCATGCGATCCTTGCACATCGCCGCGCACAGCGTAGCTGGCCCTCGGGCCAGCGAAGCGCACTGAACAGAGGAGGGCTCGACCATGCGTTCCCTGCACATCGCCGCGACCGGCATGCTGGCCCAGCAGACCAATGTCGAGGTGATCTCCAACAACATCGCGAACATGTCGACGACCGGCTTCAAGCGCCGGCGCGCCGAGTTCCAGGACCTGATCTACCAGAACATGCGCCGGGTCGGCTCGACCAGCTCCGACACCGGCACCATCGTTCCGGCGGGCGTGCAGCTCGGCCTCGGCACCAAGATCGCCGCGGTCTATCGCATCCACGAGCAGGGCAACCTGCAACAGACCGAGAACCGCTTCGACATCGCGATCCGCGGCCCGGGCTATTTCCGGATCGAACTGCCGAACGGCGACTTCGCCTACACCCGCGACGGCACCTTCGGGCTGAGCCCGCAGGGCGAGGTAGTGACCGCCGACGGGTTCCGCCTCCTGCCCGGCGTGTTGATCCCCCAGGCCGCGCGCGACGTCACCATCAACGCCAATGGCGAGGTGCTGGTGAAGCTCGATGGCCAGATCGCGCCGGCGAATGTCGGCCAGATCACCACCGCGATCTTCGCCAACGAGGGCGGGCTGGAGGCGATCGGCGACAACCTGTTCCTGGAGACCCCTGCCTCGGGCCAGGCGCAGATCGGCGTGCCGGGCGGGCCCGGCTTCGGCAACCTGATGCAGGGCTTCATCGAGACCTCGAACGTGAACGTCGTCTCCGAGATCACCTCGCTGATCACCGCCCAGCGCGCCTACGAAATGAACAGCAAGGTGATCACCGCCTCCGACGAGATGCTCTCCACCCTGACCCGGCTGCGCTGAGACCGATGATGCGACGCTTCGTCCTTGCTCTCGTCCTGCTCACTGCCGTGCCGGCCCAAGCCGCCGGCGAGGCGATCGCGCGCGCGCGGGTCGTGATGGACGCACCGCAGGTCAGGCTTGCCGACCTGTTCGACAACGCCGGCCCGAACGGCGCGCGCGTGCTCGGCCCCGCCCCTGCCCCGGGCCAGCGCTACATCGTCCCGGTCGCCCAGCTCGCCGCGATCGCGCGCGACAACGGCCTGACGATGGTGGGCGGCGGTCCGACGCTGGTCGAGCGGCCCGGCCGGCCGATCGCGCGCGAGGAGGCCGAGGCCGTGCTGCGCCAGGCGCTCGCCGCCGCGGGCGCCGTCGTCGGCGCCGAGGCGCGGCTGGAGATGCAACCCTTCACGCCCCCCACGGTGCCGCTGGGGGTGACGCCGCAACTGATCGTCGAGGCTCTCTCCTGGGACCAGGCATCGGGCCGCTTCGCCGCGACGCTGACCGCGATCGCCGCCGGCGAGCAGCCCGCGCGCACGCGCCTCGCCGGCCGGCTGAACGACCTCGTCGCCGTGCCGGTGACCATCCGGCGCCTGAATGCCGGCACGCCGGTCACGGCGAGCGATGTGCGCATCGTGCGTCTGGCACCCGACCGCGTGCCCGCCGACGCGGTGCTCGATCCGGCCGAGTTCGGCGGCCAGGTGCTGCGTCGCGGCCTGCCGCCCGGCGCGCCGATCGGGCAGTCCGACCTCGGCGGACGGCTCCTGGTGGTGAAGGATCAGCCGGTGGTGATGGCGATCGAGGTCCCCGGCCTGACGGTCACCGCCCAGGGCCGGGCGCTCGAGAACGGCGCGCGCGGCGACATGGTCCAGGTGCTCAACATCGCCAGCCGCGCGGTGGTGGAGGCGACCGTCATCGGCCCCGGCCGCGTGCGCGTCACCCCGGGCAGCATGCCCGTCTCGCCCCCCAACAACCGACGTCTCGCCAACCGCCGCGTGGAGCCGAACCGATGATCCGGATCCTTCTGCTTGCCTCAGCCATGACGCTTGCCGCCTGCAACGCGCCGCAGCGTCTCTCCGAGATCGGCCGAGGGCCCCAGCTCTCGCAGATCGAGAACCCCACCGCGCAGCCCGGCTGGCGGCCGGTGTCGATGCCGATGCCGGCGCCGCAGGCGCCCGTGCACACCGCCAACAGCCTGTGGCGGCCCGGGTCGCGCGCCTTCTTCAAGGACCAGCGCGCCACCAACGTAGGCGACATCATCACGGTCCTGGTCAGCATCCGCGACGAGGCTCAGCTCGAGAACAGCTCGACGCGCAACCGCAACAACAGCGAGAATCTCGGCCTGCCGCAGATGCTGGTGCTGGAATCGAGCCTCACGCGCATCCTGCCGGGCAGCATCAATCCGGCGAACCTGGTCACCGCCTCCTCGACCGGCGGTTCGACGGGCAAGGGCCAGATCCAGCGCACCGAGCAGGTGACGCTGCGTGTCGCCGCGGTGGTCACGCAGGTGCTGCCCAACGGCAACCTGGTGCTGAACGGCAAGCAGGAGGTGCGCGTGAACAACGAACTCCGCGAGCTCTCGATCAACGGCGTCGTGCGCACCCAGGACATCGGCTCGGACAACACGGTCCGGCACGACCGCATGGCCGAGGCCCGCATCGCCTATGGCGGGCGCGGCATCATCAGCGACATCCAGCAGCCGCGCTACGGCCAGCAGCTGCTCGACATCATCCTGCCGTTCTGACCGGGCCGCCCCGGCAGGCGCCCGCCCCGCAACCGAGGAGTTCGTCCATGTTCCGTCCGTTCCGCCTCGCCCTGGTGCTGCTGGCGCTGGTCGCCGCCGGCGTCGGCTCAGTGGCCACGGCCAGCCCGACCGGGCCGCATCTGGACCGGGCGAGCCGCATGGTCGGCAGCCTGCTCGACGTGTGTGCCGCCGGGATCGGGGCGGTTCTGGCCATCGCCGGCAAGGGCGCAGGCGCCATCACCGCCCTGCTCTGGTCGGCGATCGGGGGGCACCCGGCGGTCTCGCCGCCGATTCTCCTGGGCTTCCTGGCCGGCGTCGGGATCGCGGCCCTGCTGCTCGCGGCTCTCGTCGTGATGGCTTTCACGCGGTCGCGTCCGGGCTCCGGGCTCCGCTGACGATCCGGACCGGGTGCGGGAAGCCCGCCGCTCATGGCAAGCGGACGACGGTCAACCCATCGTGCGCCTGGTAGGAGGTTCCTTCGGCGCGCAGCCGCCACATCAGCCCTGCGCGGGGTACCGTCCGGACAAGGGTGAGGCCCCGGTCCGGACGGTATCAGTCAGTCGTCGCGGTGGGTTTTCTCCATGCGCTCGTGCCGCTCCTGCGCCTCGATCGACAGCGTCGCGATCGGCCTGGCCTCGAGCCGGCGCAGGCTGATCGGCTCGCCGGTCTCCTCGCAGTAGCCGTAGGTTCCGCTCTCGATCCGCTCGAGCGCCGCATCGATCTTGCCGATCAGCTTGCGCGCCCGGTCGCGGGTGCGCAGCTCCAGTGCCCGATCGGCCTCGGCCGAGGCACGGTCGGTGAGATCGGGCTCCTGCAAGCCGCCGTTCTGGAGGCTCGTCAGGGTATCGTCGGCTTCCTTCAGGAGTTCGGCCCGCCAGCGCAGCAACTTGCGCCGGAAATACTCGACCTGAAGGGGGTTCATGAACTCTTCGTCGTCGGAGGGTCGGTAGTCCGGCGGCAGCGTCACGATCATTGCTCGTCCCTGTGCGCGCTAACCCCCCGCGCGCGACTGACACCCAAGGGGGGCGAAGGCGGGCGGACTATACTCATCGCCCCCAGGGTCGCCAAGATCTAAGCGACGCGCACAACCTATTGAGACAAAACGGTTTCACTCCTCCGTCGCGCCGCGGCTGCGGCATCAAGGCGGGCGAGCTCGACCGCCGCACGCACGCCGATCTCGGCGGCGATTGCCGCAAGGCGCGGATCGGCGGCGACTTCGGGCTCGGCAGCCAGCGCGGCAAGCGCCTCCAGCCGGCCGCGCGGCAGCCGGCCGCCGAGCAGGCCGAGCTGGAGCGCGGCCAGCTCCTCGAGCATCCCCTC
>CALKJX010000180.1 GCA_937995555.1 uncultured Elioraea sp. | reverse complement strand
TCCACCTCCACGCCGGGATGCAGCGCCTTGAACGCCTCGACCGTGCGCGCGGCGTCGGGTTCGAGCTGGCTGGTGTAGAGCACGAGCGGTCCTGCCACCGCGGCGCGGGCCGGGCGCAGCGCGGGCAGGGCGAGGCCCGCGAGGGCGAGGCGGGCGAGGGGGCGGCGACCGAGCAGCATGGAAGGACTCCCGTTATCGTGCGGCGCGCGGTCATCTATGCCGGCGCCGCCGCGCCCGGCAGGGGGCGGCGTGTGAAGTTCTGATGACGTCGGCGAGGGGAGGACGCAAGGGATGGGTCCGGCGACCGCGATGAATCTCGGCCGGCTGCTGACGCAGACGGCGCGGCGGCTGCCCGATCGGCTGGCGCTGGCGCAGGGCGATCGTCGCCTCACCTGGGCCGAGCTCGACGCGCGGGTCGATCGCTTCGCCGCGGTGCTGCGCGCGCACGGCGTCGGCCATGGCGACCGCGTGCTGGTGCACAGCCGCAACACGGTGGCGATGTTCGCAAGCCTCTGGGCGGTGCTGAAGGTGGGTGCGGTCTGGGTGCCGACCAATGTGCGGCTGACGCCGGCCGAGGTCGCGTATCTCGGCGCGGCGAGCCGGGCCAAGGCGATGCTGCGCGACCGCGGCTTCGCCGCGCATGCCGAAGCGGTGCGCGCCGGGAGCCCGGCGCTGCGGACCGTGTTCGCGGTCGGCGATGCCGGGCCGGGCGAGGTCGATCTCGAGGCGGCGATGGCGGTCGCGTCACCGCCGCCCCCCGACCACGAAGCTGACGTGGCCTATGGCGATGCCTGCTGGTTCTTCTTCACCTCCGGCACGACCGGGCGGCCGAAGGCGGCGGTGCTGACCCACGGGCAGATGTCGTTCGTGGTGGCCAACCACCTCGCCGACCTGATGCCTGGGCTCTCGGAGCGGGACTGCGCGCTGATCTGCGCGCCGCTCTCCCACGCCGCCGGCATCCACGCGCTGGCCACCGTCGCGCGCGGCTGCCCGAGCGTGATGACGGGGTCCGACCGCTTCGACCCGGAGGAGGTCTGGCGGCTAGTCGAGGCGCACCGCGCGACGACGATGTTCGTGGTGCCGACCATGCTGACGCTGCTGGTCGATCACCCCTCGGTGGATCGGCACGACCACACCTCGCTCCGCCATCTGCTGTATGCCGGCGCGCCGATGTACCGCGCCGACCAGAAGCGGGCGCTGGCGAAGCTCGGCGGCGGCTGCCTGACGCAGTATTTCGGCCTCGGCGAGGTCACCGCGAACATCACCGTGCTGCGGCCGGACCAGCACAGCCTGGAGGACGACCCGGCGTTTCCGCTCGGCTCCTGCGGCATGCCGCGCACGGGGATGGACGTGGCGATCCTCGACGAGGCGGGCCGGCGGTTGGCCGAGGGCGAAACGGGAGAGATCTGCGTGCGGGGCCCGGCCGTGTTCGCCGGCTACTTCGAGAACGAGGCCGCCAATGCCAAGGCTTTTGCCGGCGGCTGGTTCCACACCGGCGATCTCGGCCACCTGGACGCGCGTGGCTTCCTCTACATCACCGGCCGGGCCTCGGACATGTACATCTCAGGGGGCTCGAACGTCTATCCGCGCGAGATCGAGGAGGCGATCCTGACCCACCCGGCGGTTGCCGAGGTCGCGGTGGTCGGGCTGCCGCACCCGAAATGGGGCGAGGCCGGGGTCGCGGCCGTGGTGCCGAAGCCGGGGGAGGGGGTGGACGAGGCGGCGATCCGCGACCACCTCGCCGGTCGCATCGCCCGCTACAAGCAGCCGCTCCGGATCGTTTTCTGGGACTCGCTGCCGAAATCCGGCTATGGCAAGGTGCCGAAGGCGCTGGTGCGTCAGCGCCTGGAGACGGAGGGGATCGCGTTCGCCGACTGAACCGCCGGAGTCCGCCCCGGGTTGCCCGGATCGCGGTTGACCCGACCTGCGATTGTCTTATTTACCGTGACAGACCGATGGCGCCGCCGGCCTGCGCCGCCGCGACCGCAAGGATGACGTCGATGACACTCCCCCTGATGCCGAAGGCGACGGCCGTCTGGCTGATCGAGAAGACATCGCTCACCTTCGAGCAGATCGCCGACTTCACGGGCATGCACCCGCTGGAGGTGCAGGCGATCGCCGATGGCGATGTCGCCGTGGGCATCGTCGGGCACGATCCGATCGCCTCCGGCCAGCTCACGCGCGAGGAGATCGCGCGTTGCGAGGCCGACCCGTCCGCGCGGCTCCGGCTCTCGCCGATGACGGTGCAGCTTCCCAAGCCGAAGGCGAAGGGGGCGCGCTACACGCCGGTGTCGAAGCGCACGGACCGGCCGGATGCGATCGCCTGGCTGCTCCGCAACGTGCCGGTGCTGTCGGACCAGCAGATCTGCAAGCTGCTCGGCACCACCAAGGAGACGGTGCAGAAGATCCGCGACAAGACCCACTGGAACAGCGCCAACATCAAGCCGCGCGATCCGGTGATCCTCGGCCTCTGCTCGCAGAGCGACCTCAACCGCGAGATCAACCTCGCGGTCGAGAAGGCCGAGCGCGAGGGCAGGCCGATCCCGATGCAGCCCGAGGCCACCGGGCACCATTGACGGCCGCCCGCCTGTCGCTCAGTTGATCATCCCCGGCGCGGCGAGGCGCGGGATCGCCAGCACGAGATCGGGGAACAGGATCACCAGCGCCAGCACGCTCAGCATCGGGATGAGCATGATCGACACGTCCTTCACCGCGTCGATCACGCGGATGCCGCCGACATGCGAGGCGATCATCAGGCAGAGCCCGTAGGGCGGTGTCACCAGCCCGAAGGCGAGGCTGATGATGCCGATCAGGGCGAAATGGATCTGGTCCATCCCGACCGCCCGGGTCATCGGCTGCAGGATCGTGCCGACGATGATGATCGAGGGGATCGCGTCGAGGAAGCAGCCGACGATCAGGAACACCGCCGCCACCATGAACCCGGTGCCGGTGATGCCGAGGCCCCAGGACGCGACCCCCGCCAGCATGTATTGCGGGATCTGGTAGTAGGCGAGCAGCCAGCCGAACGCGCTCGCGGTGCCGACACAGAACAGCGCGACCGAGGCGAAGCGCCCCGTGTCCAGCAGGGCGCCCCAGAACCCCTTCGCGTCCATCTCGCGATAGACCACGAACGACAGCATGGTCGCGTAGAGCACGGCGATGCAGCCGCTCTCGGTCGCGGTGAACCAGCCGAACAGCTTGCCGCTTACGATCATCAGCGGCGTCAGCAGCGCCGGGATCGCGTGCGCCGCCGCGCACAGGATCTCGCGGAAGGTGGCGCGCTCGAACACCGGATACTCGCGGCGCTTCGCATAGACATAGACCGTGCCCATCAGCGCCAGCGTGATCATGATCCCGGGCACGATCCCGGCCAGGAACAGCCCGCCGATCGAGACCGTCAGGATGCCGCCCCAGACGATCATCAGGATCGAGGGCGGGATGATCACCGCCAGCACCGACGAGCACGCCGTGATCGCGACCGAGAAGCGCAGGTCCATGCCCAGCTTCACCTGCGCGGGGATGAAGATCTTCGACTGGCTCGCCGCATCGGCGGTGGAGGAGCCCGAGATGCCGGCGAAGAAGAACGACAGCACCACGTTCACCTGCGCGAGCCCGCCGGGCACATGGCCCACCAGGGTGCGTGCGAGTTCCATCAGCCGTTGGGTGATGCCGCCCGCGTTCATCAGGTTGGCGGTGAGCAGGAAGAACGGCACCGCGAGCAGGATGAAGCTGTTATAGGCGTTGAAGGTCTCGCCCACGAGCAGCAGGGGCCCGAGCCGCGGCTCGATCAGCGTGATCGGCAGCACCGCGAGGCCGAGCGAGAACGCCACCGGCACGCGCAGCGCCAGCAGGCCGAAGAACAGCACGAACAGGATCGTCGCCGCCTCGGCCGGCGACAGCACGTTGCCGCCGAACATCAGACGCGCCAACCCGTCAGCACCAGCGCCGCGTCGATCGCGCGCTCGCCGGCGAACAGAAGCCAACTCGCGCCCGCGATCGGCCAGGCGATGTGGATCAGCCAGAGCGGCAGTTCCGCGAGCTCGCTGATCCGGAACCAGGCGAAGTCGGTGTACTCCCAGCCCCACCAGAAGAACGCGACGGCGAGCACCAGGATCGCCCCGTTCGCCAGCAGGTCGAGCGCCGCGCGTCCGCGCGGCGTCAGGCTCGGCCAGAGATCGACCACGAAATGCCCCGCCTCGCGCACGCCCACGATCGAACCGAGCATGATCATCCAGACGAGGAGGAAGCGGGCCATCTCCTCGGTCCAGATGTAGTGCGGGATGAACGGCACGAAGCGGCTGACCACCTGCATCGTCACCGGCAGCACGAGGATGCCGAGGCAGAGGGCCAGCAGGACGCGCAGCAGCGCCGCATAGAAGTCTGTCACGCGCCGCAGCAGGCCGGGCGCGGAGGGGGTGGCCATCAGGACGATCCGGAAAGGAGATGCCGGGGCGGCACGCACCGCCCCGGCTGCGGCATCAGCCGACCAGTCCCTGCATGCGGGCGAGGATCGCTTCCGCGCCGATCTCCTTCGCATACGCCGCGATCACGGGATCGACCAGACGCTTCATCTGGGCCCGGTCGGGGAACGGGATGCGGCGGAGCCGCCCGGCGCTCTCGAGTGCGACCAGCTTCTGCTCGTCCTCGCTCGACTCGACCTCGCGCCCATGCGCGCCCCCCTCGCGGCCGGCCTTGAGGATCGCCTCCTGCAGGTCCTTCGGCAGGCGGTTGAAGGTGTGCGCCGAGAAGCAGAGCGGACGGATCGTGATCGCGTGCTGCGTCATGATCAGGTTGGGCGCGACCTCGTAGAAGCGCATCTGCTCGACGCCCGCGGCCTCGTTCTCGCCCGCCTCGATCACGTTGTTCTGGATCGCGTTGTAGACCTCGTTGTAGGCGATCACGGTCGGGCTCATGCCGGCGGCCTGGAAGGTGCGGCTCCAGATCGGCGCGCCCTGCACGCGCACCTTGAGCCCCCGCAGCTCCGCCATGTTGCGCACCACCTTGTTGGCGAAGATGTTGCGCACGCCCCCGCCCGCGTAGCCGATCAGCATCACGCGCGCGCGCTGCGCGACCTCGTCGGCGATCGGCTTCAGGATGTCCTGGTCGAGCACGCGGTTCCAGTGGGCGAGGTCGTTGAACAGGAACGGCGCGTCGATGAACGGGGCGGCGCGCGAGAAGGTGGACATGTGCGCCGGCGAGACCACCGCGTAATCGACCGCGCGGCCCTGCGCCATGTACTCGAAATACTGCTTCTCCAGTCCGAGCGAGGAGTTGCGGTGCAGCACGAAGTTGATCGGCTTGCCGTAGTAGTGCTTCACCCGCTCCTCGAAGCGCAGCATCGCCTTGTTGAAGGCGTGCTCGTCGCTGAACTGCGAGGCGCCGTTCAGCGTGATCGCCTGGGCGCGCGCGGTGTGCAGCGCCGGCATGGCGAGGGCGGCGCCGGC
>CALKJX010000179.1 GCA_937995555.1 uncultured Elioraea sp. | reverse complement strand
GCTCCGGCGAGCAAATGGCGGCGACGGATCATGCGTTTCCTCCTCCAGGCTCATCGCCGGCGTCTCCGATCCGGCTTCGGCGTAACCATACAGTTACGCCGTGAGCCGCGATAGCCCCTGGGCGAGGCGCGGCGGATCGTTGCCATGCGCGAACGCTTGCCGCATCGTCCGGCCTTCCGCCATGATCGTCCCGCTTCCTCGCGGCCCGATCGCGCCGCCCAACCAAGCCGGACCATGGCCGCACCGACCAGCCTCGTCAGCCTCGTGCCGCAGAGCGGCATCCAGTTCATCGACCTGCTGGTGAACGCCCAGGCGCTGCCGCGCCTCACGCGCGCGTTCTGGGAGGAGGATCTGCCGGAGGATCCCGGCCCCGACGGGCGGCCGCGCATCGCGCTGCGCGAGCTCGTCGCCGATCCGGCCGACGGCACGCTGTTCGATCCCGTCACCGGCACACGCCCGCCCGAGGAGCGCATCTATCAGATCAACGTCGCGCGCGCGCTGGAGCCGTTCCTGAATGCCTGGACGCCGCTGCCCTTCTTCCAGATGGGGGATCCGGACGCCACGGGTGCCGCGAAGATCGAGGATGGCCCGACCAACTGGGCGCGCATCCGGCTGAGCCCGCTCGCCGCGCCCGACCGGCACGGCAACGCGCATGCGATCACGCTCGCCTTCGACACCGCCCTCGCCCCGCGCGTGAAGGGGCAGGTCTATGCCGCGCTGCCGCCCGCCACCGAGGAGCTGCTGTTCGGCCTCGTGCCGGACGCCGCGCGCAATGCCTGGTTCCTGCGCCAGGCCTGGGTGGACCAGTGGCTGGAGGCGAATTTCCGCGAGGCGCGCGAGGCGGCGCGCGGCCGCAGGCTCCGCCCCGAGGACGTCCCGTGGCGGGCAGAGCACTGGGCGCGCTACCTCACCTTCCTCGCGATCCTCGATGAGTCCGGGCTGATCCCGCGCGTGCGCACGATCGACATCGCCTCCGAGCGCCTGCCCTACCGGCCGATCGATGTCGATCTCGTGCTCGATCTCGGCAACAGCCGCACCTGCGGCATGCTGGTCGAGGAGCACCCCGACCGGCCGCTCGACTTCAACAACGGCACCGTGCTGCGCCTGCGCGAGCTCTCCGCGCCGCACCGCACGCACCAGTTGCCGTTCGAGAGCCGTGTCGAGTTCCACCGCGCGAGCTTCGGCCGCGACGCGCTCAGCCACAAATCCGGCCGCACCCTGGCGTTCCACTGGGGCAGCCCCGTGCGGGTCGGGCCCGAGGCGGTGCGGCTGGCGGCCGAGGCGCGCGGCAACGAGGGGGCGACCGGGCTCTCCTCGCCCAAGCGCTATCTCTGGGACACGCGGCCGACCGCCGTGGTGTGGCGCTTCAACGGCACAGCCCCCGACGGCAGCACCGAGCCGCCCGTCAGCGGCGCCTTCATGGAGCATGTCTCCGAGGAGGGCGAGGTGCTGGAGACGATCGGCCATCGTCTCCGCCCGGGCGTGCGGGCGCGCTTCTCGCGCTCCTCGCTCGCCACCTTCATGCTGGCCGAGCTGCTGATGCAGGCGCTGGCGCAGATCAACGCGCCGGATCATCGTGCCGCACGGGGATCGATCCACGTGCCGCGCCGGCTGCGCCGCCTGGTGCTCACCCTGCCTCCGGCCATGCCGCTCGCCGAGCAGCGCATCCTGCGCATGCGCGCCCAGGCGGCGGTGGATTTCGCCTGGCGCCTGATGGGCTGGTCGGAGCCGGGGGCGGGCCTGCCGCGGCCGCCCGCCAAGCCCGAGATCATCGCCAATCTGGACGAGGCGACCGCGACCCAGCTCGTCTGGCTCTACAACGAATGCCGCTGGCGGCTGAAATCCGAGCCGAAGCTGCTGTTCGCGCTGCAGGGCAAGGTGCGGCGCGGCTATGGCGACGAGCCCAGCTTGCGCATCGCCTCGATCGATGTCGGCGGCGGCACTACCGACCTGATGGTCGCCACCTACGTCGCCGAGCACGGCCAGACCATCCTGCCGAGGCAGAATTTCCGCGAAGGCTTCCGCATCGCCGGCGACGACCTGCTCCAGTCCGTGATCGAGACGGTGCTGCTGCCGCGCATCGAGCAGGCGATGGCGGAGGCCGGCGTGGCCGGGCCGAAGGCGCTGTTGCGTGAACTGCTCGCCGGGGCGGCGGCCGGGCAGAGTGAGCAGGAGCGGCATCTGCGCCGGCAGTTCGTCGCGCTGGTGCTGGAGCCGATCGGGCTCGCGGTGCTGCACGCCTATGAGGGGCTGAAGGGACGCGAGGCGGGCGAGGTGCTGCGCGCGCCGGCCGGGCGGCTGCTGGCCGGGCTGCCGAGTGTCGGTCGCGCGGTCGCCTATGTCGAGGAGCAGGCGCGCGCGCGCGGCGGCGCGGCGTTCTCTCTGATGGAGGTCGAGATCGTCGCGACCGCCGCGCAGATCGACGCCGTGGTGACCGCCGTGCTCGGCCCCGTGCTCGCCGACCTGCTGGAATGCGTCCACGCCTTCGATGTCGACGTGCTTCTGCTCTCGGGCCGGCCGTCGCGGCTGCGCGCGGTGCGCGAGGCGGTGATCGCGCGGCTGGCCGTGGCGCCGCATCGCGTGGTGCCGATGGACTCCTATCCCGTGGAGCAGTGGTATCCGTTCCGCGATCCGACCGGGCACATCGCCGATCCGAAGACCACCGCCGCGGTGGGCGCGATGATCAGCGCGACCGCGGAGGGCCGGCTCGAAGGCTTCCTGCTGCGCTCCTCGCGGCTGGGGATGCGCTCGACCGCGCGGGTGATCGGGCTCATGGACCAGTCGGGGCAGATCCGCAACGAGAACGTGAAGCTGCGCGACCTCGATCTCGAACGCGCGCCCGCCGGCGGCGAGACCTCCTTCACCGTCGCCTTCGCCGCGCCCGCCTTCCTCGGCTTCCGCCAGCTCGACCTGGAACGCTGGACCGCGACACGGCTCTACCGCCTGGAGTTCGGCAATCCCGCCTCGGTGCGGCGGCTCGCCCTGCCGTTGACGCTGACCATCACGCGCGGCGAGATCGATCCCGACCGGCCGGATGCCGAGGAGAAGCGCGAGGCGTTCACCATCACCGAGATCACCGATGCGGAGGGCGATACCGTGCAGCGCCAGCAGGTGGTGCTGCGGTTGCAGACCGAGGCCGAGGAGGCCGGATACTGGCGCGACACCGGCGCGCTGAAGGTACCGTGAGATGACCGACGCCACACTCCCCGAGGATTGCGCGCTGGCCGACCGCGCGCTGCGCGTGGCCGGGGCTGCGGCGGATGCGCTCGCCTGGGCGGCCGCACACCCCGAGGCGGCGCGCGAGGGCGGGGCGGCGCTGGCGCGCGATCTCCGCCGCTTCGGGCTGCGTGCGCGCAAGCTTGCCGCCGCCGCCGCGCGGCCGATGTGCGTCTCGGTGTTCGGGCCGAGCCAGTCCGGCAAGAGCTACCTGATCTCCGCGCTGGCGCGAAAGGGCACGGAGCCGGTGCGGGTGCTGCTCGGCGCGGAGGCGATCGATTTCGTCGCCGAGATCAATCCCGAGGGCGGCAAGGAGGCGACGGGACTCGTCACCCGCTTCACCATGCGCCCCACGCCGGGCCTGCCCGGCCGCCCCGTCACCGTGCGCCTGCTGACCCAGACGGATGTGGTGAAGATCCTCGGCAACTCGTTCCTCGAGGACTTCAACCGCGATGCCGTGGTGCCGCTGCCGCAGACCGAGGTCGCGTCCCTGATCGAGACGCTGCGCCATCGCGCCGGACCATCGCCCTCGGCCGTCGTGGACGAGGACGCGGTGTTCGACCTCCAGGAGTATTTCGAGCGCTACTTCCGCGGCCACCCGGTGATCCTCTCGCTCGGCGCGGGGTTCTGGCGCGAGGCGGCGGCGCTGGCGCCGCGCCTGTCGGCCGCCGATCGCGCGCGGCTGTTCGGCGTGCTGTGGAACGGCATCGCCGCCTATACCGGGACCTGCCGGCGGCTGACCGAGGCGCTCGCCGCCCTCGGCGATCCCGACGAGGCGTTCATGGGCACCGAGGCGCTGATCCCGCGCACGGCCAGCATCATCGATGTCGAGACGCTGGCCGGGCTCGGCGCGCCCGACGGACGGGCGAGCCTTGAGATCGCCACGCGCGATGGGCGCAGGGCGAGCCTGCCGCGCCCGGTCGTCGCCGCGCTGGTGGCCGAACTCCGCCTGACGCTCTCCGAGCAGCCCTGGGATTTCTTCGCCGGCACCGACCTGCTCGACTTCCCCGGCGCGCGCTCGCGCGAGGTGCTGTCCGACGCGGAAGCCTATCTCGCCGAGCCCGCGCGTGTCGCGCCCCTCTACCTGCGCGGCAAGGTCGCGTATCTCTACCAGCGCTACGTCGCCGAGCAGGAACTGACCTCGATGCTGCTCTGCATCGGCCCCTCCAACCAGGAGGTGCGTACGCTGCCCGGCATGGTGAAGGAGTGGGTGGACGCGACCCATGGCGCGACGCCGGAGGAACGGGCCAAGCAGGCGACCGCGCTGTTCGTGGTGCTGACCAAGTTCGACATGGAGTTCGAGGAGAAGCGCGGCCGCAAGGAGGACGAACCCGGCCAGGGCACGCGCTGGGCGACCCGCATCGAGGCCTCGATCACGCGCTTCCTCGGGCTCGAACACGCCTGGCCGCAGGAGTGGACGCCGGGCCGGCCGTTCAACAACACGTTCTGGCTGCGCAACCCCAACGTGGCGGCACGCGCGCTGCTGACCTATGACGCGGAGGGGCGCGAGACGGGCGAGCTCGACCCCGCGCGCATGCGCCGGCTGCGCGAAGAGTTCCTCGGCACGCCCGAGGTGCAGCGCCATTTCGCCGATCCCGCGCGCGCCTGGGACGAGGCGATGCGGCTGAATGACGGCGGCGTGACCTATCTCGCCGAGTGTCTCGCGCCCGTCTGCAACCCGGCGCTGAAGCGCGGGCAGGTGGCGGCGCGCCTCGCCACGCTCGCGCGCCAGATCGCCGCCCGGCTCGACCCGTTCCACGTCTCGGACGATCGCGAGACGGAACGGGCCAAGCGCAAGGCCGAGGGCCAGGCGCTGGTGCCGCATCTCGCCGCCTGCCTGCAGGCGCAGCGCTTCGGGCTGATGCTGCGCGCGATGCAGGTCGAGACCGAGGCGCTGGCGCACAGCTTCTACCGGCTCCTGCTGCACGCGCCGGAGGACGGCGCCCGGCCCGCGCCCGTCACCGGCGCCGCGGTGCGGGCGGCGGAGCTGCACGACGATCTCGCCGGTCTGTTCGGCGCCGAGGCCGCGCCCGCGGCCGGGAAGGCGGAGTCGCGCACCGACATCGCCGACCAGCTCGCCGAGGCCGCGCTGACCGAGTGGCAGGAGCGGCTGCGCAGTTTCGGCGCCGATCCGACCACCGCGTCCTTCCTGCTGATACCGCGCGAACAGGCGACCTTCCTCGCCGCGCAGGTCGCGGTCGGCGCGGGCTGGCAGGATCTGCGCGGAACGATCGCGCAGGCCATCCGCGAGCGGACCGGCTTCCACGAGCGTCTCGCCGACAGCCTCGTCAAGCCGGTGATGATCGCCGAGCGCGCGGTCAATGATTTCGTCGCCACGCTCGGCTTCGACCGGATGAAGGAGGCGGACCGGCCGCGCACGCCGCGCGAGAACCGCGTCGTCTTCGCCCCGCGCGAGGCGGCCGAGGACCTGCCGGCGCTCGGGCCGCTGCCGCGGCCGTTCGAGCGCGAGTTCGCGGTGGACTGGATCACCGCCTTCGCCCGCCTGGTCGATCTCAACGTCGATCACGCCTTCGGCGGGCGCATCGACAGCGAAGCGAACGCGGCGCTCGGCCGCATTCTCGGCGTGCTGCGTCAGGCCGCCTGAGCGGGCGATGGCCGTCTCCGCCCGCGTCGTCCCCGACACCTCGCGCCCCCTCGGCCATGCGCGCATCGTGCTGGCGGGGCTCGCGCGCGCGCCCACGGATGCGCGCTTCGGCCTGATGCGCGAGGGCTATGCGGCCGCGCATCTCGGCCCTGCGGGCTGGCAGATGGGCGAGGCGCTGCTGAGCCCGCTCGCGGTGGAGGCGGAGGGTGGCGGCGTCGCCCTGATCGTAGGCCCGGCCGTGTGCCGGCATCTCGAACCGGGGCCGGTGACGCTGCGCCTGCCGGGGGCGGGTGTCGAGATCGCGCTGTTCTGGCCCGCGAGTGTCGCGGTGTTCGACGAGGGGGACGCGACCATCGCGGTCGGCCTGCGTCGCCCGCGCGTGGAGCCGCCGAACAAGACGGACGACGACACGCCGAAGCCGGCCGCCCCGCCACCTCCGCCGCCGCCACCCCCGCCGCCGCCACCGCCGCCGCGCAGCCTCGCCGCGTGGCTGGTGGTGGTGGCGCTGATCCTCGCCGCCGGCGGGGCCGGCGCCTGGTGGTATCTCGGCCGCACGACCGCGCCGCCCCCGCCGCCGCCCGCTCCGGTCGCCGCCTGGCCCGAGGGCACCGACCACCTCACGCCCGCCGAGGTGGTCGCGCGCGCGCCCGACGCCGCCGGCATCCTGGCGGTGGCGCTGCGCCGGCAGCAGCGCCACCGGCATGACGATGCGCTCGTGCTGTTCGAGGAGGCAGCGGATCGCGGCGTGGCACCGGCGCTGACCGCGCTCGCGCGGCTCTACGATCCGAACGGATTCCAGCCGGGGCGTCCCTTCTCATCCCCCGATCCGCGTCTCGCCGCGCTCTACTACCGCCGCGCGGAGCAGGCCGGCGACACGCAGGCGTCAGCCCCGCGCGCCGCCTTGCGCGCGTATCTTGAGCGCGAGGCCGCCGCGGGCAACGCCACCGCCCGTGACGCGCTCCGGGAGTTCTGGCCATGACGCTGATCCGCCGCGCGCTCCTCCTCCTGCTCGCGCTCGCCCCCTTCACGGCCGAGGCGCAGTCGCGCCAGCCGCTGCTGATCGAGGGCACGACCACGCTCTACCAGCGCGTGATCACCCGCCCCGGCGCCGAACTCGCGCCGCGCCCGGGCGAGGCGCAGCGCGCGCGCCCCGTGCCCGGCTTCTCGGTGTTCTACGTCTATGCGCGGCGCGACGGCTGGATCGAGGTCGGCGAGGCCGCGCAGGGGCGCACCGAGGGCTGGATCCGCGAGACGGCCGCGATCCCGTGGCGCCACACCATGGTGCTGGCGTTCACGAACCCGGCGGGGCGCGAGCGCGCGATGTTCCTGCGCGACGAGGAGACCGTGCGCGCGACCTGGGCCGCGCCCGATCGCGCCGCGCGCGCCGCTGGCCTGCGCGCGGCGGCCGAGGCCGGCCGCGAGGGGCCGGTGATCGCGCTCGAACCCGAAGTGCACGTCGACATCACGCGCAACTTCTACCTGCTGCCGGTGCTGTCGGCGCGCGTGATGGAACCCGAAACCGGGCCCTCCGCGCGGCTGCTCGAGGTGATCTCCGCCCCGGCGCAGGCGGCCGCGCCGCGCGCCGGCGCCGAGGCGTTGCGCGAGTTCAAGGGCGCGGTGATGTTCGTGATCGACACCACGATCTCGATGCAGCCCTATATCGATCGCACGCGCGAGGCGGTACGCCGCATCGTCGCGCGCATCGGCGACACGGTGGTGCGCGACAGTTTCCGTTTCGGCATGGTGACCTTCCGCGACAGCCTGGATGGCCGGCCGAACGTCGAATACGTCACGCGCATGGTCAGCCTGCCCGACTTCCAGGAGGCGCCCGATGCCGTGCTGGGGCGCATCGCGGGTGTGCGCGAGGCGACCGCCAGCACCGAGGGCTGGCAGGAGGACGCGCTCGCCGGGGTGAAGCTCGCCCTCGACGAGGTGAAGTGGAGCGAGTTCGGCGGCCGCTACATCGTCCTGATCACCGATGCCTCGACGCGCGAGGCGCCCGATCCGCGCGCCTCCACCGGCATGACGGTGGCCGAGATGAACGCGCTGGCGCGCTCCGAGGCGAAGAACGTCGCGCTCTACACGATCCATGTGCGCACGCCCGAGGGCCGCGCCGATCACGCGCGCGCCGAGCGCCAGTACCGCACGCTCTCCGCCTTCGGCGCGGCCGGGCCGCTCTACTACCCGGTGCCCGACGGCGATGTGCGGGCCTTCGGCGCGATGGTGGACGTGCTCGCGGATTCCATCCTCGCCCAGGTCGCCGAGACGGTGGGCCGCCCGATCGCCGGCATCGCGCCGCCGCGGGGCGAGGCCGAGCGGCGCATCGCCGAGCAGACGGCGGTGGTGGCGCATGCGATGCGGCTCGCCTATCTCGGCCGGCTCGAAGGCGCGGCCGTGCCCGATGTCGTGCGCAGCTTCACCGTGGACGAGGACTGGGCCGATCCGTCGCCGATCCGCCGGCCGATGGAGGTGCGCGTGCTGCTGACGCGCAACCAGCTCTCGGACCTCGCCGCCACGCTGCGCGGCATCATCGAGGCGGGCACGGCCGGACGTCTCGCGCCCGAGACGTTCTTCGGCCGGCTGCGCGGCCTCGCCGCGGCGATGGCGCGCGATCCGCGCCGCACCGCCGAGCTGCAGCGCCTCGCCGGCGTGTTCGGCGAGTATCTCGACGGCCTGCCCTATCGCTCGCGCATCATGGGCATCACCGAGGACGAGTGGGTGACGATGGGGGCCGGGGCGCGGCGCGAGATCATCAATTCGCTGGAGGCGAAGCTCCGGCTTTACGAGTCCTATGCCGCGCAGCCCGAGCTCTGGGTGAATCTCGACCAGGCGCGCGCGCCGGGCGAGGCGATGTATCCGGTGCCGTTGTCGCAACTGCCGTGATCGCGCTCGATCTTGTCGGGGTGACGCGCACGCAGGTGAGCGGCGCCGCGCGCTTCGTGCTGGAGATCCCGTCGCTGACGCTGGCGGCAGGCGAGGCGGTGGCGCTGGTCGGGCCGTCGGGGGCGGGCAAGAGCACCGCGCTCGACCTCGCCGCCCTGGCGCTGGCGCCTGACCGCGCCGGCCGGCTGGCGGTCGCCGGCACCGACGCCGCCCCGCTCTGGCGCGCGGGCGACCGCGAGGCGCTCGCCGCCTTGCGCGCGCGCGCGATCGGCTACGTCACCCAGACCGGCGCGCTGCTGCCCTTCGTCTCGGTCGGGCGCAACATCGCGCTGACGCAGCATCTCTCGGGGCGGCATGACCCGGCGCTGGTCGCGCGGCTGGCCGACCGGCTCGGCATCGCCGACGAGCTCGCCAAGCCGCCCGCGGCGCTCTCGGTGGGCCAGCGCCAGCGTGCGGCGATCGCGCGCGCGCTCGCGCATCGCCCGGCGCTGGTGCTGGCCGACGAGCCGACCGCGGCGCTGCACCCGGAGATGGCCGATACGGTGCTGGCGCTGCTGGTCGAGCATTGCGCCGAACAGGGGGCGGCGCTGCTGGTCGCGACCCACGACGCCGCGCGTGCCGCCGCGCATGGGCTCACGCTCCGCCGCGTCGTGCCGGCCGCGCACGAGGCGCGCTCCACCATCGGGGAGGCCGCCGCGTGCCCGGCGTGAGGCTCGCCGCCGGGTTGGCGCTGGCGGATGCGCGCGCCGAGGCGCGGCTGACGCTCACCACCGTGCTCGGCATCGCCGCGGTGCTGGCACCACTGATCGTGCTGTTCGGGCTCAAGGCCGGCGTGATCGACGCCCTGCGCGCGACGCTGGTCGAGAACCCGCGCGCGCGCGAGATCGTCAACCTCGCCAATCGGAGCTTCGACGCGGCGTTCTTCGCCCGCCTCGCGGCCCGGCCCGAGGTCGCCTTCGTCATTCCGCGCACGCGCACGCTGGCCGCGCAGGGCGCCTTCGCCGCCTCTGCCGAAGCCGACACGACGGTGCGCGCGGAGCTGCTCGCCACCGCTCCCGGCGATCCGCTGCTGGCGGGCCTCGTCGTGCCCGAGGGGCGGCAGGTCGCGCTCTCGGCGAGCCTCGCGGACCGGCTGGGCGCGCGTGCGGGCGATACGGTGCGGTTCCGCATCGAGCGCGTGCTCGGCGGGGCGCGCGAGATGCTGGCGCTGGATCTCAGGGTGACCGCCGTCGCGTCGCCCGCCTCGTTCGGCCGCGACGCCGCCTTCCTGCCGCTGCCGCTGCTGCTGCTCGCCGAGGATTTCCAGGACGGCGCGGTACCGCGCGAGGTGCCGGAGACGATCCCGCCGCCCGATCCCGCGCGCGTCCATGCCGGGTTCCGGCTGCACGCGCGCGCGCTGGAGGACGTGGTCGCGCTCGACCATGCGCTGCGGCGCGACGGGATCGAGGTCGCCTCGCGCGCCGAGGACGTCGCCGGGCTGCTCGCGCTCGACCGCAACCTCACCGTGCTGTTCGTCACCATCGCCGTGCTGGGTGGCGCGGGGTATCTCGTCAGCCTCGGCGTCGGGCTCT
>CALKJX010000178.1 GCA_937995555.1 uncultured Elioraea sp. | reverse complement strand
CCAGCCTCGCATCACGCGCGATCGAGAGACCGAGCCCGCGCGCCCGGCACAGACGCGCGAGCCGCGTCGCCAGGTCGGCCCGCGCCGGCACCGAGTCGTGGCGCAGGATGGCAGCACATGCACGTGGAAGTGCCGCAGCGGCCGCGAGGGGGTCGCCGCCCCGGCCGGGATCGGTCATAAGGATGAGCCACGGGAGCCGACGTGTCCTGCGCCGCAGCCGCCGCGCCGCTCCGATCAACCCTTGCGCCATGCCATGTCCGAACGCACCGCCATCGCTGACGCTCTTGCCACGGTTCGCTCCCGGGTTGCCAAGGCCTGCGCCCGCGCCGGCCGCGACCCATCCTCGGTCACCGTGGTCGCGGTGTCCAAGACCCATGAGAGGCCGGCGATCGAGGCGGCGATCGCCGCCGGCCAGACGGTGTTCGGCGAGAACCGGGTGCAGGAGGCGCAGGCCAAATACGCGGCGCTGAAATCCGCGCACCGTAGCCTCAAGTTGCACCTGATCGGCCCGCTGCAGACGAACAAGGCCGCAGCCGCCGTCGCGCTGTTCGACGTGATCGAGACGCTCGACCGGCCGCGGCTCGCCGAGGTGATCGCGCGCGAGATCGCGCGCCAGAAGCGCACGCCCACGCTGTTCATCCAGGTGAACACCGGCGAGGAGCCGCAGAAGGCCGGCATCCCGAAGCCCGAAGCGGACGAGTTCATCCATCTGTGCCTGGACGAGTGGGACCTGCCGGTCCGGGGGCTGATGTGCATCCCGCCGGTGGACGAGGATCCGGCGCCGCATTTCGGCTGGCTGGCGGACTGCGCGCGCCGTCATGGCCTGAGCCAGCTCAGCATGGGCATGAGCAACGATTTCGAGACCGCGATCGCCCATGGCGCGACGCATGTCAGGCTCGGCACGGCGATCTTCGGGGCACGGCCGGCGCCGGCGCAGGGCTGAGCGGGCCGGCCCTCAGCCGCCACCCGACCGCAACCGCAAGGTGCGGTCGTAGGCATCGAGCCCGCGCATCATCCGTTCGGCGAAGTCGCTCCCGCCTGCCGGGCGGGAAGCGGCGAGCGCGGGCAGTGCCGCCTCGGCCGGCGCGCGGTAGGACCGCGCCCCGAGCCGCACGGCGAGCGCCTGGCCGCCGATCGGTACCGCGACGGCCAGGTCGGCGAGCTCGGCGGCTTCGGCGGACGGCGTGCCGCCAGCACGGGGCATGGCAACGGCCATTGCCGCGCCGGCCGGGATCGGCGGCGCCACCGCGACCGCCCCCCCCGCGCCACCGTTCGACGAGTCGCTGAACAGGCTCTCGGCCATCGCGCTGACCGCGGCGATGATGGCGCCGACCGGACCGCCGAGCAGGAACCCGCCGAGGGCGCGGAACGCCGGGTTCACCGACTCGCCGGTGATCTGGCGATACGCCCAGCCGACGACCGGGATGTGGTGCAGCGGGTTGAGGTTGGCGAGGAAGTCGCCGAACGAGATCGCGACCGGCATCGGCACGCCCTCGTCCTCGCGCAGGGGCGGCCCGCCATCGGGCGCCTGGCGCTGTCCGTTCGGCAGCAGCGGGAGGGACGAGCCGATCATGGCGCAGTGGTCTGCAACCGCCGTGCCAGGCCGCGCCATCCGGGCCGTCGGTCCGCCGCGGCCTTGGTCCCGTCACCCAGGCGGCGGGATCAGCCACCGCCCGGCAGAACCTGCCGGGTCAGAACAGGTGGCCGAAGCGCTCCGCCTTCGTCTGGAGATAGCGGCCGTTGTGCTCGTTGGCTGGGAAACGGTGCGGCACGCGCGCCGCGACGCGGATGCCGCACGCGGAGAGCGCGGCGACCTTGTCGGGGTTGTTGGTCAGCACCCGCACCGTGTCGATGCCGAGTTCGCGCAGCATGGCGGCGGCGATCAGGAAGTTGCGCTCGTCGGCGCCGTAGCCGAGCCGGGTATTGGCGTCGAGCGTGTCGGCGCCCTCGTCCTGGAGCTGATAGGCCCGCAGCTTGTTCACGAGACCGATGCCGCGGCCCTCCTGCGAGAGGTAGAGCAGCACCCCCGCCCCCTCCTCGGCCATGCGCGCGAGCGCGCCGCGCAGCTGCGGGCCGCAGTCGCAGCGGAGCGAGCCGAGCAGGTCGCCGGTGAAGCACTCGCTGTGCAGGCGCACGAGCGGCGGTTCGGCGGCCGACCAGGGGTCGCCCACCACCATGGCCAGGTGCTCCGTGCCGCCATCAGCCGGACGGAACGCGATGATGCGGGTCTCGCGGCTGTCCTCGGTCGGCACCCGTGCCTCGCCGACGCGGGTGAGCGTGGCCGCGACCGTGTCGGGGTAGCCGAGCACATCCGCACCCGGCACGGCGATCAGGTCGTGGCGCGCAGCGAACGCCTGCCAATCATCCGGCGCGGCCACCGGCGCGGCCAGCACCGCAGGCAGGAGCCGGGCGAGCTTCGCAAGCCGAATGGCGACAGCGGCCGGGAGCTCGGGCGGCAGCCCGGCGATCTCGGGGCGTAGGGCGGCAGGCTCGGCGGTCGGGTCGGCGAAGGCGCGCAAGATCGCTGGGGTGGTGCCTGGCGGCAGGCGAAAGGCGACGGCGGGGACGGCGGCCCCGCCGGGTGCCGGTCGCTGCAACACCGCGGCCGCGCGCGTCGGCGCAAGCAGCAGCTGGGCGGGTTGGGCGGCAAGCGTGCCGATCCTGGCAAGCGTTGCCGTACCGGACAGTTCCGCCGCCGCGACCAAGTACCCGTCCTCTTGGCACAGTGCCAGGACCGGGGCGCCGCGGCGCAGCTCGGCGATCGCCCGGTGCACCTGACGCAGGCGGCGCTCGCCTTCCGACTGGTCGAGTTGCCTGACGCTCAGGGGCGCGTCATCAGGCCCGGCGGCAGAAGAGTTGATCCGCATGTCTCTCTCGATCGTGGCGGCGTTCCCGGACGGCATATCGGCCGTCGATCGGGGCGCGAAGATGGCAGGCAGGCAGCGATCCTGCGGATGTGCAGGCACGGTTGAGTGATTGCGACAGCGCAAGATCGTCTACGGCCTGACATCGATATTGGGGGGTGCACTGCACTTCGCCAGATGCGCCGAGCACAGCGCCGGTTGGTGCTCCCGCGCCCGCTCGCGTGATCGTGTGCCCGAAGCCCCGGCTCCGACCCCACATCAGCGGCGCTGGTCCGGCACGGAGCCCCAACCGCGGCACGGTCAGGCGTGCGCTCGCCTGCGGGTTCGCGTCCGGTGCTTGCTCCGCCAGCTGCGCGGCTGGCATCATGACCCCGCGAGACGCGGACGAAAGATGACCCCCATGGCGCTTGCCCGACCGATCCTGATCGTGGACGACGACCGCGCCCTCCGAGCGACCCTCGCCGAGCAGCTCAAGGGCGAGGGCGAGTTCGAGCCGATCGAGGCGGAAACCCTCGCGGAGGCCGAGGCCGTCCTGACACGCAAGGACGCGCGCGTGGATGCCGTGCTGCTGGATGTCGGCCTGCCGGACGGCGACGGGCGGGAGTTCACGCAGAGGCTGCGCAAGCTCGGCGTGAAGGTGCCGGTCATCATGCTGACGGGTGCTGACACCGAGGCCGACACGATCAAGGGTCTGGACGCAGGCGCGAACGACTACATCGTCAAGCCGTTCCGCTATGGTGAGTTGCTGGCGCGGCTGCGCCGGCACCTCGCGATTTTCGACAACTCCGACGATGCGGTGTTCTCGATCGGACCCTATACATTCCGTCCGGCGGCGAAACTGCTGATCGAGCCGACGCGCAACCGCAAGATCCGGCTGACCGAAAAGGAAGCCGCGATCCTGAAGTACCTGTACCGCGCCGCCTCCGTCCCGGTGGCGCGCCAGGTGCTGTTGAACGAGGTGTGGGGCTACAACGCGGCGGTGACGACGCACACGCTCGAGACGCACATCTACCGGTTGCGTCAGAAGATCGAGCCCGACCCGTCGAATGCGCGGCTGCTGGTGACCGAAGGCGGCGGGTACAAGCTGAACGCGTCCTGGATGTCGGCGCCGGTCCAGGCGGCCTGACGGGCCGCGTTGCGCGGGCCGGCGGCGCGGTGTAGTGACCCCTCGCCGCGGAGGGGTGCCGGAGTGGTCGAACGGGCCGGTCTCGAAAACCGGTGTACGGGTAACCGTACCGTGGGTTCGAATCCCACCCCCTCCGCCAACTCACCTGCACGAACCGAAGCCATGGCCGCCAGCGCGGCCATTTTTCTTTCGCGTTCAAAGAGCTTTGCTGAAATCGGGTTAACCGCGGAGACCGGCCGACATTGCCCGTCGGCCCCATTTCGCCGTCTCTGTCTCTTTCCGACTTAACCGGCACTGCGCTTGTTAAGCCCGGCAAACGCGACTCTTTTCAATGGGTTCTGAACGCGGCCGGGCTTTACGGTTGTGCCAGGCTTTCTCGCACGCACATCGCTGCAATCCGCTGTCAATTGTGTCCCCGCCGCGCGGAAGGTCGCAGCGGCGCGAGTTGGCACACATGTGCGCGAACCACACCGCTGCGCAGCACGCCCGAGCGAGGCCAAGCGCGATCGGTGAGGGAGCAAGATTCATTTTGCCACTTGTTTTAGACAGTGGCGATGTGATATATGGCTTCATGATGGTGAATGATGCCGAACGCTTTACCCTCGACGGGCTTTGCGCCCTGGCGGACATGCCGCGTCGGACGGTGCGCTTCTACATCCAGGAGGGCCTAGTCGACCGGCCGGAGGGCGCCAAGCGAGGCGCCTACTACACGCGGGATCACCTCGAGCAGCTGCTGACCATCCGCAAATGGCAGCGGGCCGGTCTCAGCTTGGAGCGGATCCGCGAGCTCGCCGCCGGACCCGTGGAGGGCGTAGACCTGCCGCCGGAGAGGCCCCGTCGTCCGGGCGACGTCACGGTGCGGAGCCATGTTCTTCTCCGCCCCGGCGTGGAGCTCGTCATCGAGCCGAGGGAGGCGGGTCTGACGCCCGAAGAGGTGCGCGCACTCGCCCGGCAAGCGGCGGCGCTGTTCGATCGGTTGAAGAAGGAGACAGCACGATGAAGGCGGGTGCAGCAGCGGTCCTGGAGAGTGTGCGCGGCGAGGCCATCGTTCTCGAAGAGGTCCGCGCCGAGGCGTCGATCAATGACCTTATGGCTGAGGTCACGGTCACGCAACGCTATCGCAATCCCGAGGCGACAAATGTCGAGGCGGTCTACACCTTCCCCCTTCCCTTGGATGGTGTGCTTCTCGGCTTCGGGGTCGAGATCGGCGACCGCAGACTTGCCGGTGTGGTGGTCGAAAAGGCGGAGGGCGAGCGCCGCTATGAGGAGGCGATCACCGACGGCGATGCTGCTGTGCTGCTGGAGCAGGCCGAGCCCGGACTCTACACGGCGAGCGTAGGCAATCTCTTGCCTGGCGAAACGGCCACGATCCGCTTCCGCTATGGCCTTCTGCTCCGCTGGAACGGCGACCGCGTCCGCTTCGCAATGCCCACGACGATTGCACCCCGCTACGGCGATCCCGCCTCAGCAGGCCTCGCGCCGCACCAGGCACCGGAGTACGCCCTCGACGCGGAACGGGCGTTCAGTCTCAGGGTGGCTGTGCGCGGGCTGCTCAAGGACGCGCGCTTCAACTCCCCTTCCCACGGCGTCAGCGTCGCGTCGGAAGCCGACGCGACGCTGATCGCACTCACCGGCGCGCCGGCCATGGATCGGGATTTCGTCCTCGAGGCGCGCTCATCTCGACCGGAAGCCACCGGCGCGCTGGTTGCGCGGGACCTCGACGGCTGGGTCGCTTTGGCGAGCTTCCGGCCCGAGATCCCAACGGCCGGCCACGATCAGCGCCGCAGCGTCAAGATCGTGGTCGACTGCTCTGGCTCCATGGGAGGCGATTCCATTGCCCAGGCACGCGCGGCGTTGGAGCGCATTCTGGATGGCCTGCGGGCGGGCGACCTCTTCGAGATCGTCGCCTTTGGCAGCAGCCAACGTGCCTTGTTTGGCCGCGAGACACCCGTCTCGGAACAGACCGTCGCCCAGGCGCGACGCTTCGTTCGTGCCCTCGACGCCGACATGGGCGGCACCGAGATTGCCGCCGCCCTCGAGGCCGCCTATGCCGTTCGGGGCGCCTCTGACCTGCACCGTGACCTCCTCCTCATCACCGATGGCCAGGTGTGGGACGACGGCTCGGTCGTGGCGCGTGCGAAGCAGTCTGGCCACCGTTTCTTCACCGTTGGCGTGGGCGCCGCCGTCGCGGAGGCGTTCGTGCGCGGACTCGCCGAGGCGACCGGCGGGGCCTGCGAATTCGTAGCGCCGCGTGAAGACATGGCCGAGCGCGTCCACCGTCATTTCCAGCGCATGTACGCGCCGCGCGCCCGAAGCGCCTTCGTCCGCTGGCCGGCGCAGGCGTTGTGCCGCGTGCCCGACGCGATCGGGCCAGTTTACGGCGGCGACACCGTCCATCTCTTCGCCTGGTTCGCCGAGAAGCCGGAAGGCAGGGTCAGTTTGGAGGTGACGCTGGCCGACGGGCGCGTCGTCAGGCACGAGACCGAGATCCATCCATTCGAGGGAAGTCCGGTGGAAACTCCCGCCACCGACGACGCATCGCTGCCGGCTTTAACACGCCTTGCCGCCGCTCGCCGCTTAGCCGCCACGGGGGACGGCAAGGCGGCGACCGTGCTTGCCGTCCGCTACCAGCTCATGAGCGAATGGACCAACTACATTGTCGTTCACGTCCGGGCGGACACTGAGAAGGCGGAGGACCTGCCGAAGATCATCAGGGTACCGCAAGTGCTGGCCGCAGGCTGGCATGGAATGGGCACGGTGCACGCGGAGCGGAGTGTCTGCAGGATTGTGCCCTTCCTGAAACTTGCTGCTCCTGCTATGGCGGAGCGGGCGGACAATCTTCGTTTAATGGAGTCCCGAGCGTACGCACGGCCGATGCGGGGCGTGGCTGCCGGTGCGATCGGCCCGACTGAATTGGTCGCGCTGCTGAACGCGCATGCCATGTCTTCGTCGCCGTCACTCAACGACCTCGAGGTCTGGGGCGCTCCGGAAGCAGTGCTGGTGGCGCTTCGGGATCTCGTGGAACAGGGGGTGGACGAGGCCATGGTTGTTGCGGCCTTCCTGTACCTGCTGGCCGGCTCGGAAGCCGGCAACGCGCTCGATCGTCAGGTTCGCAGGCGTATCCTTAAGGCCTACAAAACGGAAACCCCGCATCAGGCCGTTATGGACGCCGTGACTTACGCCTTCGATGCCTGGCGGCGTCAATGGGCCACGGAGGCGAATGGATTTTGAACGTGCACACGAGAGCGGACTTTTATGACCTGTTGACCGCGGAGTACGTTGCCGTTGCGAACCGGAGGTGGCCTTACACTGGTCGCTCTGAGCTGGAGGACACGAACTTCAAGGAGGCTGGTTCCTGGTGACGTGCAATTACGACGCGATCCGGCGCGACAACGAACGACGATATGGCACGGACATAGGTCGCATCGGTCCGATGCTTCTCGCGGATCGTTACGACGACCGCACGCACTTCATTTTCGAGCTCCTGCAGAATGCGAAGGACGCGCTCGCTCGTCGAACAGGGTGGCAAGGACCCCGATCGGTCAGATTTCATCTGACGAGGTCCCCCGCCCCACAGTTGATTGAGACACCCCGCAAGCGGACGGTATCCGCGGGAGGGGTATGGCATGTCGGGAGCATGAGGCGGGGCGGTCGGCGGCGCCGGTTCGGCTACCGGCGGCTGGCGATCCTGCTGCGTCGGCAGGGCGCGGCGGAAGCGGCTGCAATGCACCAACACTCAACCCGAACCACCGACGCAGGGCAGGTCAGCGTCGGCCCGCTCGTGATGCTCGAGTGCGGCGCGCAGCAGCGCCACCATGCGCTGGCGCAGCGACGGCGGATCAAGGATCTCCACCGAGGTGCCCCAGGTGAACACGTGCCAGGACATCTCCTGCGCCCCGCCGGCGCGGAACCGCACCACGAGGCGGCCCTGCTCGTCCCGCTGCGCGGTCTGGGAAGGATGGAAGCGCCACTGCGCCGCCTCATCCGCGGTTGCGGCGTCGAAGCGCAGCGCCACGTCGAACGGCTCCTCCTGCCAGGTGCCGAAGGCGCGCGCGGCGAACTCCTCCAGCCGGAAGTCGGCGCGGCGGACGAAGGGCGTGTTGCCGAGGTCGAGCGTGCCGATCCGGTCCAGCCGGTAGAGCTTGGGGTCGTCCCAGGGCTCGGCGGCGGCGACCAGCAGCGGGCGGCTGCCGTACAGCACGCCGTAGGGGTGCACCTCGACGACATAGGGTTCGCCGGACCGTCGGGAGCGGTACTCCATGGTGACCGGCAGGCACGAGATGATGGCGCGGCGCAGCTTGGTCAGCAGACCCGGCGGCAGGATCGGGCGCGGGCCAGGGCGCAGGGCCGTGCCCTCGGCCTCGGTCAGCACTTCGAGATCGGGTTCGATCCGGCGCAGGTGATCCGGCCGGGCGGTCGCGCGCAGCTTCTGCGTCGCCGAGATCACGAGGTCGGCACGCTCGCGCAGTCCCCGGCGCATCAGCGCGGCCGCGGCCGCGTCGAGCTCGGCGAGTTCCTCGGCCGAGACCGCCACCAGCCCACCAAGCGTGCCGGCGGGCAGGCGCCAGCGCCGCACCCGTTCGCCGTCATCGCAGCGTTCGAACTGCGGGAAGACGCGCGCCACCGCGTCGCGCATGCGTTCTGCGGTGCGGCGGGCCACCCCGAATTCGCGCTGGACGTCGGCGAGCGAAAGTCCCTCGCGCGTGCCCTGGAAGGCGAGAGCAAGGCGCAGGATCTGTTCGAGCTTCTGATAATGCATCCCCCAACCCGAGCTTTCCCGTTCATGGTGATGAACAAACCCGAGACGCGCGCGTGAAAGGATCGTCAAAAACGCATTAGTCTCTCGGCCGGAAGCCCACCGGAACGGTCGCGCCCGGGCGCGCGGCGGCCTCCTCAGCCAAGAGTTGCAGCAGCGCCGCCGGGTCCTCGTTCCGGCCGAGCAGCTGCGCCTTGCGTGCAACCAGCGCGAAATCGGCTGGAACCAGCGGTGGCAGGTGGGCAAGACCGGGCGGAGGGGTGGCACCGAAGAACCGCTCGAACGCCGCCCGCGCCTGCTCCGGGCGCAGCGCGTCGAAGCGCACCTTGACCAGGAAGCGCCGCAGACACGCGGGGTCGAGCCGTTCGGGCAGGTTGGTCGTGCACGCGAAGGGCAGGGGGTGGTGCTCCATCCGGGTGAGCAGCTCGTTCACCTGGGTCACCTCCCAGGACTGCGCCGCCCCGCGCCGATCGGCGAGCAAGCCGTCGGCCTCGTCGATGATCAGGAAGCGGTTCTCCTCGGCCGCCTCCTGGAACGCCGCAGCGATCGCCTGCTCGCTGCCGCCGACCCATCGCGACAGCAGATCCGAGGCGCGCTTCACCAGCGGGTCGAGGCCGAGGCGCTCGGCCAGGTCGCGCGCGAAGGCGCTCTTGCCGGTGCCGGGCGGACCCGACAGCAGCAGCGACACCGCCCGCGGCGCGTCCGGCGCGGCGAGCCGGTCCGCGAGCCCGGCAAGATCGGTGTCGGCATTGGCGAGGCTCGCATCGAAGGCGCGTGCCGGCGCCGCCGTCTGCAACGGCAGGCGCCCGCCGCCCATCGCCTTGGCGACCGCCAGCACGCCGCGCCGCACCGCCTCCGGCCCGCCGCCGGTCAGCGCCGCGGCCGAGACCGCGGCCGCCGCAACTGCCGGCGGAGCGGCCACGTCGCGGGCGAGCCGCGCGACCTCCGGCGGCGGCATCACCACGCCGTGGCGGGCGAGCTCGCGCACCCAGAGCCGCTCGCGCACCGGCAGGTCGGGCACGCGCAGCTCGATCGCGAAGGTCATGCGCCGGATCACCGCCGGGCCGAGCGGCCCGAGCGCATTGGTGGTCCACAGCACCGGCACCGGCGTTGTTTCGAGGGTGCGCAGGAGCGAGGCGCGACCGCCACCCTGGCCGTTCAGCAGCCCCGCGAGCCCATGGTCGAACAGGTCCTCGGCCTCGTCGAACAGCAGCAGTGCCGGCGAGCCGCCGGCGAGGAGGCGCTGGGCGAGGCGAAGTTCCGCGAGTCGCTCGCTCCGCCCGGGCTCGTGCCCGTCCTCCGCGACCTCGCCCACCGCGTAGAGCGGCACACCCACCGCGGCGGCGAGGGTCTTGCAGAACTCGGTCTTGCCGGTGCCGGGAGGGCCGTAGAGCAGCACATGCGTCCCGGGCCGACGGGCACGGAGTGCACCAGCCAGCACCTCGACCGAGTGGCATGCCGCCTCGCCGAGATGGGCGAAGTCCTCCATCGCCAGGCTGGCGGCGAGCGGCCGGCCGAGCAGCGCCTCGCCGGCGACCTGCGGGGCCGAGGGCGGGATGCCGAGCGCGTCCGAAAGCTGGCGCTTCAGCCGCTCCAGCACGATCAGCTCGCCGTCGCCGTCCACGGTGAGCAGGCCGGCCGCGCGCAGCGTGCCGGTCGGCGCGAGCCGCCGCTCGACGGTCGCCTGCGGCAGGCCGGTGAGCAGCGCGATCATCGGTGCGTCGGCCGAGAGCCGCATCGCGCCTCCCATGGCGTCCGACACCATGTCCCAGAGCCGCTCCACCGGCCGATGCAGGCGGTAGCGCACGGCCAGGCCGAGGATGGCCGCCTCCGCCTCGTCCAGCCCGACCGCGCGCGTGACGGCGTTCAGCCGGAGCGTGATGGCGCTGACCGCGCGGCGGGCCTTGGCGGTGCGCGCCTCGATGCGGCGCTGGATCAGCTTCCAGGCGGCGGCGTCGAGCGCGCCTTCGGCGAACAGCTCGTCCTGGCGCGGATCGGGCTCGCGCGCGGCGCGCGGGGCGAGGCCGAGCGCGTCCTGGTAGCGGGTGAGCCAGGCGGCGACCGCGGTCGCGCGGCGCGAGCGGCGGGGCACCTGGGCCAGCGCGTTCTTGGCGTACTCCAGGGCGATGGTCTGTTCGCCGGCGTCCATGCGGTGATTCCCGTACCCGTTCCGTTCTCGCCTCGGGGACCGTAGGGAGTTGACGCGTCAGAACCGGACGTATGTCCGATCCCGTCGTCTTTGCCGACGCGTCCGGGTTCGGGCAGGCTCGCGCCGCCCATGCCCGTGCGATTCCTCCACAGCTCCGACCTCCAGATCGGCCGGTCCTTCGCCTTCGCCCCCGCCGAGACGGCGGCGGTGCTGGCGGCGGAGCGGTTCGACGTGCTCGATCGGCTGTCCCAGGCGGCGCGCGCGGCCGGCGCGCCGCGCCTGCTGATCGCCGGCGACGTCTTCGACGGTACGCAGCTCTCGGATCACACGCTGGACCGGGCGCTTGCGCGCATGGCCGCCGCCGCCGACCTCGTCTGGCACCTGCTGCCGGGCAATCACGATCCGCATCGACCGGGCGGGCTGTGGGAACGGCTCGGCCGCAAGGGCTGGCCGGCGAATGTACGGGCGCATCTCATCGCCGAGCCGGTGCCGCTCGACGCCGCGCCGGGAGAGCCGCCTGCCGTGTTGCTGCCGGCGCCGCTCGGCCATCGCCGCGTGCCGGGCGACCCGACTGGGTGGATGGACGCGGCGGGGACGCCCGAGGGCGCGCTGCGCATCGGCCTCGCACACGGGGCGGTCGCCGGGTTCGGCGCCGAGGAGGGGACGGAGGTGAACCCGATCGCGCCCGACCGCGCTGCGCACGCGGGGCTCGCCTATCTGGCGCTCGGCGACTGGCACCGCATGATCCGCGTCGGCCCGGCCACATGGTACAGCGGTACGCCCGAGCCGGACCGGTTCCGCATCGACCCGGAGGCTGACGGAACGCGCTGCGGCGGCGGTGTCGCGCTCGCGGTCGCGATCGACGGTCCTGGCGCGGCGCGCGTCGAGCGCGTGCGGACGGGCCGCTTCGTCTGGCATCTCGCCGAGCCGATGCTGGCGGAGGCTGCGGAGATCGACGCGCTCGCGGATCGTTTCCTGGCGATGCCGGAGGCAGGCGACATCGTACTGCGGCTCGTCCCGCGCGGCGCGCTGACGCTGGCGGGCCGCGAGCGCTTCCGCGACCGGATCGAGGAGGGGCTGGCGGCTCGGCTGCGCTGGCTCGATCTCGACCTCGCAGGGCTGGAGGTGCGACCCGAGGACGCGGAACTCGCCGCGATCGACCTCGAAGGCGCGGTGCGCATCGCCGCCGACCGGCTCGCCGCGATCGCACGCGATCCTGCCTCACCGCAGGCCGAGACGGCGCGGCGCGCGCTCGTCGAGCTCTGGCTGATGCGCGAGCTCGCCCGCTGATGCGCATCGAGGCGATCGAGATCGCCGATCTGCGCCGCTTCGCCGGGCGCTGGCGGGTCGGCCCGTTCGCGCCAGGGCTGAACGTGCTCGCGGCCGCGAACGAGGCCGGCAAGTCGTCGCTGCTCGCGGCGTTGCAGGCGGCGATCTTCCATCCGCATCGAAGCCAGGCCGACGAGGTGCGGGCGCTGAGGCGCGCCGACGCGGGACATCCCGAGGTGAGCCTGATCCTCGCCGATGGCGCCGGGACGCGCAGGATCACCAAGCGCTTCGCCGGGCCCTCGGGCCGCGCGGAGTTCACCGACAGTGACGGCCGCCGGCTCGCCGGCGATGCGGCGGAGGAGGAGCTGCGCCGGCTGTTCGGCGTCGCCGCGCTGCCGGGCAAGCGTGAGGTGCCGCGCGGTGTGTGGGGCGCGCTCTGGGTCACGCAGGGCGCGTCGTTCGCCCAGCCCGCGCTCGACGATCCCGGGCGCGCGACGCTGAACGACGCGCTCGCCGCCCAGGTCGGTGTGGTGACCGGCGGCGCCGGCGCGCGACGCATCCGCGCGCGCATCGACGAGATGCTGAAGGGTTTGCAGACGCCGACCGGGCGGCCGGGAGGCGCGCTGAAGCGCGTCCTCGATGCCGCAAGCGCGGCGGATGCGGCGCTCGCCGCCCTGCGCACGCGCCGCGCGGGGGTGGAGGCGCTGCTCGGCACCGTCGCGACGCTGCGTGACGCGATCGCCCGCCGTACCGCCGCGCGCAGCGAAGCGCAGCTGGAGGAGGATCTCGCCTCGGCGGAGGCCACCCTGCGCCGGCTCGAACAGGCCGCCGAGGCGCGCGACACGGCCGACCGCGCCGCCGAGGATGCCGAGCGACTTGCCGTCGAGGCTGATGCGGCCGTGCAACGGCGTCGGCGTCTCGCCGAGGATGCCGCTGCGCGCGCCGACGCGGCGGCGAAGGCCGAGAGCGCAGCCCGCGAAGCCACGGCACGCCGCGACGCGGCCATCCGCGCGGCCGTTGCCGCCCGCGCCGCGCTGTTCGCCGCCCGGCAGGCGCGCGACGCAGCCGCCGCCGCGCTCGACCGCGCCCGCGCCGTCGCGGCGCTGCCCGCGCAGGCCGCGATGGCGACGGAGGCCGGACAGCGCGCCACCGACGCGGACGAGGCGCTGCGCGCGATGACGGATGCCGCCGCCAGGCGCGATGCGATCGCGCTGACGCCGGCGCTGATGAAACGGCTCGAAGCGATATCCGAACGTCTCGCGGCGGCACGGGCCGCGGCCGAGTCCGCCGCACCACGGCTCAGCGTCACCGTCACCGAGGGCGGAACCGTGCGCCTCGACGGCGCTGCGCTCACGCCCGGCGAGACCGCGCGCGCGCTGCTGCGCCCGCTGACGATCGAGGTGCCCGGCCACGCCGTGATCCGCCTCAACCCGGCCGATCACGGCGGCACCGATCCTGTCGCTGTGTCGGAAGCCGAGCTTGCCGCGGCGCTCGCCCAGGCGGGCGTGCCCGACCTCGCTGCCGCGCGCGCCGCCGCCGCGCGCCGCGAGGCATTCGATACGGCCGCGCGCGATGCCGCCTCCCGCGTGAACGCGCTCGCGGGGAAGCCAACCGCGGAGGCGGTGACGGCCCTTGGACAGCGCGCGGCTACGCTCGCCGCGGCACTCGCCGAACGGCTCGCCGCGCTTGAGCTTGAGACAGTCCCCGAGGCGGATGCAGCGGCGCAGGCCCTCGCCGATGCGGAACGGGCAGCCGAGACGGCGCGCGCCACCGAGGCTGCGGCTGCTGCTGCCGCCGCGCCCGCGGAGGCCGCCGAGCGCGACGCGCGCGACGTCGCCATTGCGGCCGAGACGGCGCGCGACGCTGCGGCGCGCGAAGCCGAAGCCGCGGCCGCCACGCTCGCCGCCGCGCGCGAGCGCGAGCCGGATGCGGCGCTCGCTGCACGCCTTGCCGAGCGGCTGGAGACCGCAGCCGCACGCCGTCGCGACGCGGAGGCCGTTCCCCAGGCGGAGAAGACCGAGGTCACGCTGGCCCGCGCGCGCGTCGAACGGTTGCGCGGTTCCCTCAAGGCCGCGCGCGACCAGGCCGCGCGCGATCGCGAGGCACTGGTGGCGGCCGAGGCCGAACTCCGCGCCCTCGAAGGCGACGCGCTCGACGAGGCGATCGCGCGCGAGGAGGCGGCAGCGGCACTCGCCCACCGCGAGGCCGAACAGCTCGAAACCCGTCGCGCCGCACTGGTGCTGCTGCGCGCGGCGATCGAGACGGCGGAGCGCGAGGCCACGGAGCGCTATCTCGCGCCGGTCTCGCAGCGGCTCCAGCCGTGGCTGGACGCGCTGCTGCCGGGCGCGCGCGCGCTGCTCGATGAGACCTTCGCCGTCACGGGACTGACGCGCGACGGCCGCGACGAGCCGTTCGAGATCCTCTCCGCCGGCACGCAGGAGCAGATCGCCGTGCTGGTGCGCCTCGCCTTCGCTGATCTGCTGCGCGAGCAGGGGCGGCCCGCGCCGGTGATCCTGGACGACGCACTCGTGTTCTCCGACGATGAGCGCATCGAGCGCATGTTCGACATCCTCAGCGCAGCTTCGGAGCGGATGCAGATCGTGGTGTTGACCTGCCGCACGGGCCTCTTTTCGCGGCTCGGCGGACACAGGCTGGCGCTGGAGCGCGTGGCATGACGCGCGGCCTGCCGCCGTGGCCGCTGGCCGTGCTGTTCGTGCTCGCGGCCTGCGCGCCGCTGATCCTCGCCCTCGCCTCCGGCGAGCCGCCGGAGGCGGTGCAGGCGGAGCTCGGCATCGGGCTCGGGCTCGCCGCGCTCGCGCTGATGCTGCTGCAGTTCGCGCATTCCGGTCGGCTCGAGACGATCGCCGGCCGGATCGGCATCGATCGCACCATGCGGGTGCATCGCTCGGCCGGCATCGCGCTCGCGGTGATGGCGCTGCTGCATCCGATCGCCTTCGTGCTGCCGCCGCTGCTCACCCACCCGGAGCTCGCGCTGCGTGGCCTGGTGCGGATGCTGCGCGCCGAACGGATGCAGAGCGGCATGATCGCGCTCGTGCTGCTGCTGGTCGTCGTGGCGGCCTCGCTCGCGCGCAGCCGCATCAGGCTCGCATATCAGCGCTGGCGGGCGCTGCACGCGGCGCTCGGCCTTGCGGCTGCGGCCTTCGCCGTGCATCACGCGCTGCGCGTCGGGCTCTACAGCGAGGCCGCGCCGCTGCGCGGGTTCTGGCTCGGCGGGCTTGCGCTCGCCGCCCTCGCCCTGGTTTGGACCTGGGGCCTCAAGCCGCTCCGCGACAGCCGCGCGGGCTGGCGCGTCGCCGCGGTCGTCCCGCTCGGCCCCGACTACTGGGAAGTGGCGCTTGAGCGCCCTTCGCGCGCACCGCTTCCCTTCGCCGCCGGGCAGTTCGCCTGGCTCGCCTTCGGCCGGCGCGCGCCGTGGGACGACAACCCGTTCTCGATCGCCTCCGCGCCGGGTGATCCGCGGCTCGTCTTCGTCATCCGCGAGGCCGGGGATCTCACGCGCACGATCGGGTCGCTGCCGATCGGTGCGCCGGTGCGGGTCGATGCGCCGCATGGCGCTTTCGTGCTCGACCCGCGCGAGCGGCGCGCGATCCTGCTGATCGCCGGCGGTACGGGGATCGCGCCGATCCTGTCGCTCTGGCGCGATCTCGCCAGCCGGCCGGATGCCGGCGCGGTGCGGCTCGTCTATGGCGCCTGGACGGCCGAACGCCTTCTCTACCGTGACGAGCTCGCGCGGACGGCCGCCGAAAAGGGCTTCGGCCTGTTCCTGCGCGTCGACGAGGGACCGCTTCCGGCCGGCGCGACGCGCGGCATCCTCGACGAGGCGATCCTGCGCATGGCGATGGACGGCCTCGATCCGCACCGCACGGTGGCGATGGTCTGCGGACCGACGCCGATGATGCTGGCGGTCGCGGCGAGCCTAGAGCGGCTCGGCCTGCCGCCCGGTGCGATCCGCTATGAGCGGTTCGACTATGACTGAGCGCGCGCCGATGCCGCGCGTGGAACAGCGGATGCGCGCCGCGGTGCGGCTGCTGCTGGGGGCGGTGTGGCTCGCGGTGCTGCTGTTCGCGGCGCGCGCGCTGGTACTGTAGCGCGTCAGCGCCGCACGTGGTTCGCCTCCAGCCAGGCGATGATGGCGGCGCGCTTGCCAGGATCCTCGGCGTGGTGGGTCTTGAGGAAGTCGTCGAGCGCGACCTGCCGCTCCGCCTGCGAAAGGTCGACGAAGCGGCGCATGAAGCGTGTCGGCGTGCGGTGGCAGGAGGCGCAGGCCTCCTGGTAGGCGGTCTCGCCCGGATCGGCCGCGCGCGACTGCTGACCCGTCGCCAGCGTCGATGCGAGCGCGATCAGCGGCACGGCGACCAGGGCGGCGAACACGATGCGCATGGACTATCTCCCTTCCGCGTTTCGCGGCAGTCTGGCGACCCCATCCGTCGCATTCGTTGACCGAGGTCAAGTGACGCTTCTGCCCGCGCTGCCGTTCCGTCTGCATCCCAATGCCGCCAAGGGGCGGGCCGGCGCGGCGGTGCTCGACGCGGCGGGCTTCGCGGAGGCGCGCGCGGCGATCACCTCCTGGCCGGGCTACGCGGCGACCCCGCTCGTCGATCTGCCGGGACTGGCGCGGGCGCTCGGCATCGCCGCGCTCGGCTGGAAGGACGAGGGCGGGCGGTTCGGGCTCGGCAGCTTCAAGGCGCTCGGCGGCGCCTACGCGGTGGCGCGGCACCTCGCCCGCACGCTCGCCGCGCGTGGCATCACGGCGACCGACGCCGACCTCGCCGCCGGGCGCCACGCCGCCCTGACCCGCGACATCACCGTCACCTGCGCGACCGACGGCAATCACGGCCGCTCGGTCGCCTGGGGGGCGCAGCGCTTCCACTGCCGCGCGGTGATCTACATCCACGAGACCGTCAGCGACGGCCGCGCGGCGGCGATCGCCCGCTTCGGCGCCGAGGTCCGGCGCGTGCCCGGCACCTACGACGATGCGGTCCGCCGCGCCGCCGAGGATGCGGCCGCGCAGGGCTGGACCGTGGTCTCCGACACCTCCTATCCCGGCTACACCGACATCCCGCGCGACGTCATGCAGGGCTACCGCGTCATGGCGGACGAGGCGTTCGCGCAATGGACCGGTCCGGCACCGACGCATCTGTTCGTGCAGGGCGGCGTCGGCGGCGTGGCCGCCGCGGTCGCCGCGCAGGCGGCGCTGCACTTCGGCGCGGACCGGCCGCATCTGATCGTGGTCGAGCCCGACCGGTTCGACTGCCTCTACCGCAGCGCGGTGGTGGGGACGCCCACCCCATCCCCGCCGGGCCCCGACACGCTGATGGCCGGGCTCGCCTGCGGCGAGGTCTCGATCCTCGCCTTCGACGAGCTGCTGCACCGCGCCGACGCCTTCATGGCCGTGCCCGACGAGGCGGTTGCGCCGGCGATGCGCGCGCTTGCAAGCGGCGTGGACGGCGATCCGGGCGTGGTCGCCGGCGAGAGCGCGGTCGCCGGGCTGATCGGGCTTGCGCTCGCGCGCCATGATCCGGCTGCCGCGGCCGCGCTTGGTCTCGACGCCGCCGCGCGCGTGCTGCTGTTCGGCACCGAGGGTGCGACCGATCCCGAGCTCTACGCCCGGCTGGTGGCTGTGCCTTCTTGACCGGTGTCGCGCGTCACCCCAGCCTCCAGGCAACGCCAACAGTCCAGGAACCGTCCACCATGCTCACCCGTCGCACCCTGCTTGCGGCAACCCCGCTCGCAGCGTTGCCGGCCGCCGTGCACGCGCAGGAGTGGCCGAACCAGCCGATCCGCATGATCGTCCCCTTCGCCGCGGGCGGCCCGACCGACATCCCCGCCCGCCTGATCGCCGAGGAGATGAGCAAGCGCCTGCCGCAGCGCGTGGTGGTGGAGAACCGCACCGGCGCGGGTGCGCTGGTCGGCACCGAGGTGGTCGCCAAGGCGCCGAAGGACGGGCACACGATCCTCTATAGCACCGTCGCGCAGGCGGTGATGCCGTCGCTGTTCCAGCGCCTTACCTTCGACCCGGTGGCGGACTTCGTCCCGGTCTCCCTGGTCGCGGTCGTGCCGATGATCATGATCGTCAACAAGGACCTGCCGGTGAACTCGCTCGCCGAGCTGATCGCGCTGCTGAAGTCCAGGCCGGGCGAGTTCGACTACGGCTCGTCGGGCAATGGCGGCGCGGTGCATCTCGCCTCCGAACTGTTCCTGTCCATGAGCGGCACGAAGGCCAACCACGTGCCCTATCGGGGCTCCTCGGCGCTGCTGCCCGATCTGATCGCGGGCCGGATCGCGTTCAGCGTCGATGTCGCGGCAAGCGCGCTCGCGTACGTGCGTGACGGGCGGGTGAAGGGGCTTGCGATCTCGTCGAGGCAGCGCTCCCGCCTCGCCCCCGACCTGCCCACCTTCGAGGAGGCCGGGGTGCCCGGTTACGAGGCCTATACCTGGCACATGGTGCATGTGCCCGCGGGCACGCCGCAGGCGATCGTCACGCGGCTCAATCGGGTGGTGAACGAGTCCGCCGCGGTGCCCGAGGTGAAGAACCGCCTGCTGGAACTCACCGCCGAGGTGATCACCGACTCGACGCCCGAAAGCGCGCGCGCCTTCCTGATCGCCGAGCGCGACAAGTGGGGCAAGGTGATCCGCGAGGCCGGGATCACGGTGAACTGATGCCCGTACCGGACACGATGCGTCACGTCACCTGCGCGGGGCATGGCGGGCCGGAGGTGATGAAGGTCGTCTCCGGCCCGGTGCCGCAGCCGGGACCGGGCGAGATCCTGATCGAGGTGCATGCCGCCGGCGTGAACCGTCCCGACATCCAGCAGCGCCGCGGCGCCTATCCGCCGCCGCCCGGCGCCTCGCCGATCCTGGGGCTGGAGGCGGCGGGCACGGTCGCCGCCCTCGGCGCGGGGGTGGAGGGCTGGAGCGTGGGCGATCCGGTCACCGCGCTCTGCAACGGCGGCGGCTACGCCGAGTACGTCGCGGTGCCCGCGCCGCAATGCCTGCCCCCGCCGGAGGGCTACGACCATCTGCGCGCCGCGGCCCTGCCGGAGACGTATTTCACCGTCTGGGCCAACCTGTTCCAGCGTGGCCGGCTCGCGAAGGGCGAGTCGGTGCTCATCCATGGCGGCTCGTCAGGGATCGGCACCACCGCGATCCAGCTCGCGCGCGAGTTCGGCGCGCGGGTGTTCGCCACCGCCGGCAACGTGGACAAGTGCACCGCGTGCCTGCGTCTCGGCGCCGAGGCGGCGATCGACTACAACGCGCAGGATTTCGTCGAGGAGGTGAAGCGGCTGACCGACGGCCGCGGCGTTGACGTCGTTCTCGACATGGTCGGCGGCGACTACATCGCGCGCAACCTCCGCTGCCTTGCGCTCGACGGACGGCTCGTGCAGATCGCCTTCCTGCAGGGCTCGAAGACGCGCGACTTCGACTTCCTGCCGGTGATGACCAGGCGGCTGACCATCACCGGCAGCACCATGCGCCCACGCACCACCGAACAGAAGGGCGCGATCGCGGCGGAGCTGCGCGCGCGGGTCTGGCCGGTGCTGTCCGCGGGTCGCTGCGGGCCGGTGATCTACGGCACCTATGCGCTCGAAGACGTGGCTGAAGCGCACCGGCTGATGGAGCGCAGCGCGCATATCGGCAAGATCATGCTGACGCTGCGCTGACTCGGCGTTCGCGCCCGGCGCGGCCGGACGCATACGTGCGTGTGCAGATCCGGCCGCAATGTCTCAACAATGGAAATTCGCGCCACGGCGCGACTCGTCCCTGGCGCCTGCGTCAGCGCCGCGTTAACCGCGGCTTGACGCTTTCCGCGCACGATGCCCCCAAGCTCACGGGGCAACTCGCTGGAAGGATGGGGTATGGGCGCGCTTCCTGTTGCGGTGGCGGACCGGGCTGCGCCGGGCTTCGCGATCGCGTTTCAGCCGATCGTCGACATCGCCGGGCGGCGCATCGTCGCCCAGGAAGCCCTGGTGCGCGGCATCGGTGGCGGTTCGGCCGCAAGCGTGCTGTCGCGCGCCGAAGGCGGGCAGCGCTTCGGACTCGAGATCGCGATCGCCCGGCACGCGCTTGCCCGCGCGGTTGCCCTCGGCATCGAGACCGACCTGCACGTCAACTTCTCGCCCGGCGTGCTGCTGCACACACCTGATGTGGTGAGCGCGATCGCGACGGTGGCCGAGGTCGAGAATTTCCCTCTCGCGCAGCTCGTGCTCGAAGTCACCGAGGGCGAGAAGATCGACGATCCGCCACGGCTCGCGAAGATGGTCGAGGCCGCGCGCGCGCTCGGGCTACGCATCGCGATCGACGATTTCGGCGCCGGCTACAACGGCCTGTCGCTGCTGGCCGAGGTGCAGCCCGACGTCATCAAGATCGACATGACGCTGACGCGCGGGATCGACCTGCACGCGGTGCGCCGCTCGATCGTCGCCGGCATCCTGCGCATGGTCGAGCAGATGCACGTGCGCACCATCGCCGAGGGAGTGGAGTCGCTCGGCGAGCTCTCCTGCCTGCACACGCTCGGCATCACCGAGATGCAGGGCTTCCTGTTCGGCCATCCCTTGTACGAGCGCGCGACCACCGAGCTCGACCTGCCGCTGACGATCCGCGGCATCGCGGCGCCGCCGCCGCGCGCCTCGCTCAGGCTCGGGGCCGAACGCGCGCTCTGATCCGCATCTGCGCTACCGGCCGGCGCGCGCCGCCGCGACCGCTTCGCGCAGCCGCTCCAGCGGCACCGCGCCGGCCAGCAGCGTCTTGCCCACCACATACGCAGGCGTGCCCTGGATGCCGAGCGCCTGCGCGAGCTGCAGATTCGCGTTCAGCCGGCGCGTCACCGCCTCGCTCATCATGTCGCGCTGAAGCCGCACCGGATCGAGGCCGGTCTCGGCGGCGAGCTGCAGCAGCGCGGTCTCGTCCGGCTCACCGCGCAGCCGCATCAGTCCGTCATGGAAGGCGGGAAACCGGCCCTGCACATGCGCGGCGAGCGCCGCGCGCGCGGCCAGCACGCTCGCCGGGCCGAGGATCGGGATCTCCTTCACGACCACGCGCAGGCCCGGCTCGCGCCGCAGCAGCTCCGCGACCACCGGGTGCATGCGCCGGCAATAGGGGCAGCGGTAGTCGGTGAACTCGACGAGCGTCACCGCCGCACGCTCGGGGCCGAGCGCCGGGGCGCCCGGATCGCCGAACAGCGCCTCGGCGTGCGCCGCGATCGCCTCGCGGATCCGCGCCCGTTCCAGATCCTGCTCGGCCGCCTGCATCGCCGCGACGGCATCCGCCAGAATCGAGGGATCGGTGCGCAGCGCCTCGCGCAGGATCTCGATGATCGCGGCGCGCTGCTCGGCGCTGAAGAGGCGCGAAGGATCGGTCTCAGCGGCGGCGGGCACGGCGAGCGCCGACAGCGCGGCCAGGGCCGTCAGGAAACGTCTCATCGCCGCCGTCGCTCCTCGCGTTCGATCTCCGCCGCGCGCGTCAGGTCCTGCGCGCGCAGTTTCGCCGGCCCGGCCGGCAACAGCCGCTCGGCGCGCGCGGCCATCTCGCGCTGGGTGCGCAGATCGCCCTGCAGCGCCGCCTCCTCGGCGAGTGCCAGCGCCGACCGGCCCATGTCGCCGAGCCGGCCATGGGCGATGCCGAGCGTGCGCCACGTGAAGGGCGCGTGCGGGTCGAGCCGGATCGAGGCCTCAAGCTCGGCGATCGCCGCCCGCAGCATCGCCGGATCGTCGATATCCACCATCACGCGGCCGAGATTGGCGCGGATGAGCGGCTGGTTCGGCGCCAGTCGGGCGGCCGCGCGGTAGGGGTCGAGCGCATCGCGCGGCCGGCCGCTCTCGTGCAGCACCTGCCCCTTGAGTTCGTGCAGCCAGGGGCTCGCCGGGCGTTCGGCGATCAGCCGGTCGAGCGCCTGCACCGCCTCCAGGCTGCGGCCCTGGCGGAACGCGAGGATCGCGCGCGCATAGCGCGCCGGCGCCGATTGGTCGGCGGCGGGATAGGTGCGTGCGACCATCGCACCATCGAGGAAGCCGATCAGCTTGGCGCGCACCATCCGGAACGCGTCCTCCAGCGCCTCGGGCATCGGCGCATCGGCATGCGGCGAGCGGGCGAGCTGATCGGCCAGGAACTCCATCCGGTCGCGCGTCAGCGGGTGGGTGCGCACATAGGGGTCCTGGCTCTCGGTCAGCAGCAGCTCCTGCGCCGAGAGCCGCTCCATCAGGCGGAGCAGCCCCGAAGCCGTCCAGCCGACCCGGCCGAGATAGGTCACCGCCGCCTGGTCGGCGGCGTTCTCCTGGGTGCGCGTGAAGGCGAACAGCTCGCGCATCGCCAGCGCCTGGCCGCCCATGCCGATCGCGCCCGCCGCCCCGCCCTGGCCGGTGGCGACGGCGGCGCCGACGCCGAGCAGCATCGCCGCGATCGCGCGGATCAGCGCATTGCGCAGCTCCTCGGGCAGGCGGGCGAGATGGCCGCCGCTGATATGGCCGGTCTCGTGCGCCAGCACGCCGGCGAGTTCGCTGACGGACTCGGCGCTGGTGATCAGGCCGCTGTGGACGAACAGCCGGTTGCCGGTCGTGACGAAGGCGTTTATCGAGCGATCGGCGATGATGATGGTTCGCACCAGCCCCCGGTCCAGCCCCGCGGCGGCGAACAGGGGGCCGTTGATGGCGCGCAGCAGGGTCTCGGTCTCGGCGTCACGGATCAGCGTGATCGCGCGCCCCTGCGCCGCGGCTGGCGGCGGGGCGAACGCGAGCGCGGCGGCGAGCAGCACCGCCGCGATCCGTCGCCGGAAGCCTCTGCGCGCAGGAAGCATGGGCGCGACTATAGGCCGGATGCTGCGCAACGGTCTCGCCGCTGGCGCCGCTGTGATGCTGGCCGGCTGCGGCACGATCGGCGCGGCCTATGACGGCCTCTTCGGCACCGGCCCGGCGCGCGGCACGCCCGGCTTCGTGCAGGGCTTCCTCGGTGGCGTCGCGGTCGAGGAGCCGCGCGCCGCCCTGGTCGGGCGCGAGATTCTCGCCGCCGGGGGCACGGCAGCCGACGCGGCGGTGGCGATCGGCTTCGCCCTTGGCGTCACGCTGCCGTCGCGCGCCTCGCTCGCCGGCGGCGGGGTCTGCCTTGCCTACCGGGCCGAGCGCGGCCAGGCGCTCGCCGCCACCTTCCTGCCGCGCGCCCCGGCCCGGCTGGATCCCGGCTCGGATCGGCCGGCCGCGCTGCCCGGCACGCCGCGCGGGCTCTACGCGCTGCACGCCCGGCTCGGCCGCCTGCCCTTCGAGCGCGTGATCGCCCCGGCCGAGCAGCTAGCCCGTTTCGGCACCGAGACAAGCCGCGCCTTCGCGCGCGACCTCGCCGTGGTGGCCGGGCCGCTGTTCGCCGACCCGCAGACGCGCGCCCTGTTCGCGCGGGCCGACGGCGCGCCGCTCGCCGAGGGTGACCGGCTGGTGCAGCCCGAACTCGGCAACCTGATCGGGCTGATCCGCAGCCAGGGCGTGGGCGATTTCTACCAGGGAGGCCTGGCACGCCGGCTGGTCGACGCCAGCGCGGCGGCCGGAGGCGCCCTGCCGGCCGAGGAGCTGCGCGCCACCCTGCCGGCGCTCACGACGACGCTGCGCGCGTCCCTCGGCAATGACACGCTGCATGTCGCCCCGGTGGGCGGCTCGATCGGCGCGGCCGTGGCGCTGCGGCGGCTCGCCGCCCGTGCAGATGTCGCTGAGGCCGAAGCGGCCGCGCTGGCGGCCGCCGCCGCGTCGCGCGCGGGGGCCGAGCCGGCGGCCTTGCTGGACGGGGCGGCGCCGGCCGGGGGGACGCTGCCGCCGGCGCTCGGCGCCACCACCGGCTTCGTCGTCGCCGACCGCGAGGGCATGGCGGTGGCCTGCGCGCTGACCATGAACAACCTGTTCGGTACCGGCCGCATCGCACCCGGCACCGGGCTTGTGCTGGCGGCGGCACCGGGGGTCGGCCGGGTGCCGCCCGCCCTGCCGACCGTGCTGCTGGTGGCGAACGACAACATTCGCGCGTTCCGCGCCGCCGCCGCCGCCTCGGGCGGCCCGGGCGCGCCGACGGCGCTGGCGCTCGCGGTGCAGCGCGCGATCGGCGGCACGACCGCGGCCCAGGCCGTGGCCGCGCCGCGTGCGGGCGAGGCGGAGCGGACGGGCCGGGTAACGCTGCTCTCCTGCCCGGGCTATCTGCCGCGCAATCCGGCCACCTGCACCTGGGCCTCCGATCCGCGCGGCCACGGTCTCGCGATCGGCGCCGACTGACGCGGCCGGGCAGCCTTGACGCCGCGCGCCCGCTCTGGCGGGACTGCGCGCATGGCGCTCAAGGTCGGCAAGGGGGCCGAGGCCCCGCCCTTCATCGTGATGGACGTGATCGCGGCGGCGGGGCATTTTCACCGATGTGGTCCGCACGAACGCGTTGCCATGTGAGGCCCGGAGTCGGTTGTATGATCTCCGATGACGACCTGCGACGGTTGCTCGTGTCCCCCGAGACAGACGCGGTGGAGCGGACCGCCTCGACTCGCGACCGCGACAAGTTTGCCGAGGCCATCTGCGCGTTCGCCAACGATCTGCCGGACCGCCGCGCTCCAGGTTATCTGATCATCGGCGTGCACGACGACGGCAGATGCGCCGGTGTGCCGATCGACGATGAGTTGCTGCGCTCGTTGGGGGGATTCCGCTCGGATGGAACAATCACGCCGTTTCCTGTCCTCACCGTGGAGCGTCGTGTGTTGGATCAGTGCGCCTTGGCGGTCGTCGAGGTGTACCCTTCCGACAATCCGCCGGTTCGATTCAACGGCCGCACCTACGTCCGCATCGGTCCACGACGAGGTTACGCGACGCCGGAGGAGGAACGAAGGCTAACGGAGAAGCGACGCTGGGGAACGCTGCCGTTCGATCAGCAGCCCGTCGCCGGAGCGACAATCGAGGATCTCGACCTCCGCAGATTCCGGGAGGAGTACCTGCCCGCGGCCGTGCATCCCGATGTCCTGACCGAGAACCGGCGGGATGTCCACGATCAGCTCCTGGCGCTGCGCCTGATCCATCGCAGCGGCGTGCCGACGCCGACGGGGCTTCTGGTGTGCGGCAAGGATCCGCGTGCTTTTCTGCAAGGTGCCTACGTGCAGTTCGTGCGCTATCCCGGCGATTCCATCGGCGACGTTGTGGTTGATCACCAGGAGATCGGCGGTGTCCTCTCGGATCAGATGCGCAGGCTGGACGAACTGTTGGCGGTCAACATCTCGCATCGGACGGCGATCGGAACGACCACGCAGCGGGACCAACCGACCTATCCTACTCTTGCCTTGCAGGAGTTGGTGCGCAACGCGGTGATCCACCGGAACTACGAGGGAACTGCCATGCCGGTGCGGCTGACTTGGTTCGATGTTCGCGTAGAGATCACAAGCCCCGGTGGCCCATACGGAATGGTCACGATTGAGACCTTCGGCCAGCCGGGGCCGACCGATTACCGCAACCCCGGATTGGCGGAAGCGGCGAAAAATCTTGGCTTCGTGCAGAAATTTGGTTCAGGAATCGCCCGCGCTCGCGAGGCGCTCGTGCGCAACGGAAATCCGCCACCGGAGTTTCGCGCAGAACCAACCTATGTCCATGTGACGGTGCATGCGGCACCATGAAGACGATCGGCTTCTTCAACAACAAGGGTGGCGTTGGCAAAACGTCATTAGTCTATCACGTATCTTGGATGCTAGCGGAGCTGGGGATTCGGACCATTGCGGCCGATTTCGATCCCCAGGCGAACCTTACCAGCATGTTCCTTGATGACGACGATCTGGAGAAGATTTGGACCCAGTCGGAACGACCTACCATCTACGGCGCCGTCTCACCGCAGTTCCGCGGCGTCGGCGATGTGCGTCCACCCGAGCTCACTCGGAGAACGGATCGTCTTGCTCTCCTCGTTGGGGATCTCGATCTCTCGCGATTCGAAGACGATCTCTCGCAGAACTGGCCGAAATGCGCGGATGGCGATGAACGAGCTTTTCGGGTGACGAGTGCGCTAGGTCGGGCGCTCGTTATGGCCGGCGGGCACTTCGACGCAGAGGTTGCTCTGGTTGACGTCGGGCCGAACCTCGGCGCCCTCAACCGGGCTGCCCTGCTCGCTTGCGATTTCGTTGTCGTGCCGCTCGGCGCTGATCTCTTCTCGCTTCAGGGACTACGTAACATGGGGCCAACGTTGCGGGACTGGCGGCGGCTCTGGACGGAGCGCAAGTCACGCAATCCCGATTCGGCTCTGGTTCTACCTGACGGTGCCATGCAGCCAGTGGGCTATATCGTGATGCGCCATTCAGTGTTCGCCGGAAGGCCGGCCAAGGCGTTCGAGCAGTGGATGCGCCGCATTCCGGGACAATACCGAGAATCGGTCATCGGCTCGCCAGCCGATCAGCCCGATGACCCGGGTCAGGATCCAAACTGCCTGGCACGGCTTAAGGACTATCGTTCATTGATGCCGTTGGCCCAGGCGTCCCGCAAGCCAATGTTCCTCCTTCGCCCCGCAGATGGCGCCTTTGGCAGCCACTACCTCGCTGTCCAGGAGTGCTACAGAGACTTCAAGGTGCTGACCACCAAGGTCTTGGAGCGATGCGGCGTACCCGCTCTGGCGCGGCTCTAATCCGCCACCCTTGACGCCGCGCGCCCGCTCTGGCGGGACTGCGCGCATGGCGCTCAAGGTCGGCAAGGGGGCCGAGGCCCCGCCCTTCATCGTGATGGACGTGATCGCGGCGGCGAACGCGCGCGAAGCTGCGTCCGCCCCCGGCGATCCGCGCGTGATCCGCATGGAGGTCGGCCAGCCCTCGACCGGCGCGCCCGCAGCCGCCGTCGAGGCCGCGATCGCGGCGATGCGCGCCGGCGAGACGCTCGGCTACACCGAGGCCCTCGGCATCCGCCCGTTGCGCGAACGCATCGCGCGCCTCTATGCGGAACGATACGGTGTCGAGGTGCCGGTCGCGCGCATCGCCGTCACGGTGGGCGCCTCGGGTGCGTTCCCGCTTGCCTTCCTCGCCGCCTTCGACCGCGGCGACCGGATCGCGCTCGCCTCGCCCTTCTACCCGCCCTACGTGAACATCCTGACCGCACTCGGGCTCGAACCGGTGCTGCTCGAGGCCGGACCGGAGAGCCGCTACCAGCCGACGGTGGCCATGCTGGAGGCACTCGATCCGCCGCCCGACGGGCTGATCGTCGCCTCGCCCTGCAACCCGGCCGGCACGATGCTGCACGCCCACGAGCTCGCCGCGATCGCGCGCTGGTGCGGCACGCACGGCGTGCGGCTGATCTCCGACGAGATCTATCACGGCCTCACCTACGGCGAGCCGGCCGCGACCGCGGCCGCCATCCCCGGCGCGGTGGTGATCAACTCGTTCTCGAAATACTGGTCGATGACGGGCTGGCGCGTGGGCTGGATGGTGCTGCCCGAGGACCTGGTTCGCCCCGTGGAGCGGCTGGCGCAGAACCTGTTCATCTCCGCGCCCGGTGTGTCGCAGGTGGCGGCCCTGGCGGCGTTCGAGGCGGATTCGGAGCTGCGCGGCCATGTCGCGCGCTATGCCGCGAACCGTGCCTTGCTGCTGGAGGCGCTGCCGCGCGCGGGGATCGCGAACCTCGCCCCGGCCGAGGGCGCGTTCTACCTCTACGCCGATGTCGGACACCTCACCAATGACAGTGCCGCCTGGTGCACGCGGATGCTCGCCGAGATCGCGGTTGCCGCCACGCCGGGTATGGACTTCGACCGCACGCGCGGCCACCGCACGGTGCGGTTCAGCTTCTGCGGCGCGACCGCCGACATGGCCGAGGCCGCCGAGCGGATCCGGCGCTGGCTCGCCTGAGGCTGCGGCGACCTGGCGCGGTTCTTACGTCGTGTCCGGACCGCTGCGCAGGCCCGCCACGCGTGCATGACGCAGCTCAAATATTACACCTCTTTAAGGTTGAAAGAGCGGATCACTGCGCATGGCGCCGTCGGCCATCGTGTCGGAGAATTTTACACGGCCGCGCCGGAGCCCCACGCCGCGTATGCCAACCGCTTGATTCGAAAGCGGTCGTGCGTCCTGGCATGAATCGTGCGCCACATAGGTTTGCGCGATCGGCGTTCGGTCGCCGGCCACATCGGCCGAGGACGAGGAGAACTGGACACATGGCAAGAATGACAGGGATGCGGGCGTTGGCGGCGGCGATGGTGGTCGCTGCTCCGCTCGGCATGGCGTCGAAGGCCGAAGCGGGCACCGCGGTGGGGCTGGAGCTCGTGCTGCTGATCGACGTTTCGGGCAGCGTCGATGCGTCCGAGTACGCATTGCAGAAGGGCGGCTATGTCCAGGCGTTCCAGAGCGCGGCGGTGCAGAACGCGATCCTCAACAGCCAGCTCGGCAGCATCGCGGTGACCTATGTCGAGTGGTCGAGCGCGTCGCAGCAGGCCCAGCTCGTGAACTGGACGCTGGTGAACGACGCGACCTCGGCGAACGCCTTCGCCGCAGCGATCGCGGCCACCAGCCGCGCCTTCAGCAATCTCACCGCGGTCGGCAGCGCGATCAACTACGGCGCCAGCCTGCTCGGCGCGGACAACGGTTTCGACGGCCTGCGCAAGGTCATGGACGTCTCCGGTGACGGCACGGCGAACGACGGCGTGAATACCGCCGCCGCCCGGGATGCCGCGGTCGCCGCCGGCATCACGATCAACGGCCTGACCATCGGTGGCGCATCGCTGCTGACCTGGTACCAGAACAACGTGATCGGCGGTCCCGGCGCGTTCGCCATTGG
>CALKJX010000177.1 GCA_937995555.1 uncultured Elioraea sp. | reverse complement strand
GTCGTGCGCCACACCGCCGGTGAGCAGGCCCACCGCCTCCAGCTTCTGCGCCTGGTGCAGCTGGTCCTCGGCCTTGCGCCGCGCGGCGTCGGCGTCGATCACGCACTCGACCAGCGCGGCGTGCTGGCCGGCGGCGCGGCGGAGCGCGAAGGCGAGCGCGCCGATCGCGGCCGAGGCGGCGATCAGGGCGAGCGCGAAGGCGATGGCGACGCGGTCATGCGCGGCCGCCAGCCCCGACCGTCCGCCGCCCACCGTCACCGCGACCGGCCAGTCGCCCAGCATGCGCCAGGCGGAGAGGCGGTACACCCCGTCCACCGGCGAGGGCCCATCGAAGGTGCCGTGCGTGGCACCGGCCTGCATCGCCCGCATCTGGGCGGTCGCGGGATCGAGGCGCACCGGGGTCTCGAGCCCGGGCCGGCGCGAGAGGAGCCAGCCATCGCGCCCGACCCAGGAGACGGTGAAGTCGCTGACCGGGGCGAGGTCGCCATAGGCCAGCTGGAGATAGTCGCTGCCGGTCGCCACCACCACGGCACCGGCGAGCCCGCCCTGCTCGAAGCGCGGCACGACGAGGCCGAAGGCCAGTGTCCCGCCGATCGGGTCCTGCCGCGGCGGCGTCAGCGCGATCCCACCGGTCGCGGCGGCAGCGCGCAGGTCGGTCTCCGGCAGGGCCAGCCGCGCCGCCTCGGGCGCCGGAAAGGCGTGCGAGTGCACGAGGATCCGCCCCTCGGCATCGGTGATGGCGATCGCCGTGACATGGGCATGGCGCGCCGCCATCTCGGACAGCCGCGCGTGCAGCCTTGCATCGAGCCGCAGCCCCTCGGCCGGGCGGTCCGCGGCCGCGGCGGCCACCTGGCGGGCGATCTCGCTGTTCACCTGGAACACGGTCGCACTGTGCTGCGCCGCCATGGCCAGCACCTCGGCGAGCCGTTCGCGCCCTTCCGACACCGCGATCGCGCGCAGCCAGGAGGCCCCGCCCGCCGCGGTCAGGACCGGCGCCACCACCAGGCCGGCGAGGATGAGGCCGATCCAGCGGTTGAGCTTGCGGGCGGAGGCGGACATGTCCGCCAGCACGGCCTGGGGCGAGGGCGTGCCGACGGACCGCGGCATGGCGGTCATGGGAAGTCCTTCGGACAGGGGGGAGGCGGGCCGGGAGGTGACGCGCAGGACGCACGTCTCCCGTTCTCGGACTATATTCCTACACAGCCGGGCCCCCGCTGTCGACCGGAAACGTCCCGGCGGTCAGAGCGAGACGGCGAGCGCAGTCAGGCCGGGCCGGAGCATCGCCGCCTCGACCAGGGTGACCGGCCCGATGGCGAAGCTCGGGGTCGGGCCGGGCACCGCGCCGGGGCGGCGGCAGAAGGCGATGGCGCCGTCATCGACCGCGAGCACCCGAAGGCCGAGCGAGGCGGAGCCCTCGGCGGCCAGGAACCGGACGGCCTCGGGCCATCAGCGCCCGCCCGAGCCTCTGCCCTCGCGCCCGTGCCAGCACGCAGAGGGCGTGGAACTCCGCCTCGGCGTCGGGGCCGTCCGGCCGCCGCGGCCCGCCGGCGACGAAGCCGGCCGGCACGCCCGCACCGTCGAGTCCGTGCCAGATGCCGGTGGCGCCGGGTTCCGGGATCAGCCCGGCATCGGCGTCGCGCCAGGCCCGGGCGTGGATCGCCGCGACGGTCTCCAGGTCCGCCGCCGCTGCGGGCCGGACGCGTCCGCTCACCCCCGCCGGGCCGCGATCAGGTAGTTCACCGAGAGGTCGCGGCTCTCGCGCCAGGTGCCCGTCAGCGGCTGCATGGTCATCCCGGCGCTGTCGGTCACGGCAAGCCCGGCGCGGCGCAGCGCCCGGGCAAGTTCGGCGGGGGTGACGAAGGCCCGCCAGTCATGCGTGCCGACGGGCAGCAGCCGCAGCAGGTACTCCGCCCCCACCTTCGCCAGCAGGAACGAGCGCGCGGTGCGGTTCAGGGTGGAGAGGAAGACGAGCCCGGCCGGCCGCGTCAGCGCGGCGACGGCGGCGAGAAAGGCGTCGCGGTCGGCGACGTGCTCGATCACCTCGAGCGCGACCACGACATCGAACCTCGCTCCCTCGGCGGCGAGGTCCTCGGGGGCGGCGATCCGGTAGTCGATCGCGAGCCCGCCCTGCTCGGCGTGCAGCCGCGCCGCCGCGATCGCCTCGGCCGAGGCGTCGATCGCCGTCACGGACGCGCCGCGCCGGGCGAACTCCTCGGCCGCGAGCCCCGCGCCGCAGCCGACCTCGAGCAGCCGGAGCCCCGGCCAGGCGAGCCCGGCGGCGGCGACGCGCTCGGCGATCCAGCCCGTGCGCAGGGGGTTCATCCGATGCAGCGGTCGCATCGGCCCGTCCGGGTCCCACCAGCGATCGGCAAGGGCGCCGAACTTGGCCGTCTCCGCCGCCGACACCGTGCTCATGCGCGACCTCCCGGTTGCCGCCCCGATCCCCGGCCGTTATGTGTCGCCCGGACCCCCGCGCGCAACGTACCCGGACCCGGCATGGCCCGACTCGTGATGAAGTTCGGCGGCACCTCCGTCGCCGATCTCGACCGCATCCGCACCGTCGCGACCCGCGTCAAGCGCGAGGTCGAGGCCGGCCACGAGGTCGCGGTGGTGGTCTCGGCCATGGCCGGGGTGACCAACCAGCTCGTGAAATGGTGCCAGGAGCTCTCGCCGCTGCACGACGCGCGCGAGTATGACACCGTTGTCGCGACCGGCGAGCAGGTAACCACAGGCCTGCTCGCGATCGCCCTGCAGACGATCGGCGTCGATGCGCGCTCCTGGCAGGGCTGGCAGATCCCGATCCGCACCGACGGCGCGCACGGCAAGGCGCGGGTGGACAGGATCGAGAGCGCGGAACTGCTCAAGCGGATGGCGATCGGGCAGGTGCCGGTGGTGGCCGGCTTCCAGGGGCTCGGGCCGGACAACCGGGTCACCACGCTCGGCCGCGGCGGCTCGGACCTCTCGGCGGTGGCGCTCGCCGCCGCGCTGAAGGCCGATCGCTGCGACATCTTCACCGATGTCGATGGGGTCTACACGACCGATCCGCGCATCGTGCCGAAGGCGCGCAAGCTCGACCGGATCAGCTACGAGGAGATGCTCGAACTCGCCTCGGTCGGGGCCAAGGTGCTCCAGACCCGATCGGTCGAGCTCGCGATGAAGCAAGGGGTGCGCGTGCAGGTGCTATCCTCCTTCGAGGAAAAGCCCGGCACGCTGGTGGTGGACGAGGACGAGATCGTGGAAAAGGAACTGGTCAGCGGGGTCGCCTATTCGCGCGACGAGGCCAAGGTGACGCTGCGCCGCGTGCCCGACCGGCCGGGCGTGGCAGCGGCCGTGTTCGGCGGGCTCGCGAGCGCCAACGTGAACGTCGACATGATCGTGCAGAACGTCTCGGCCGACGGCACCACCGACATGACCTTCACGGTCGGCCGCGCGGACCTCGCGCGCGCCCAGTCCGTTCTGGAGCAGGCACGCGGGAAGGTCGGCTTCGCCGAACTCATCGCCGATCCCGGCGTGGCGAAGATCTCGGTGGTGGGGGTCGGCATGCGCACCCATGCCGGGGTCGCCAACACGATGTTCAAGGCGCTCGCCGAGCGCGGCATCAACATCGAGGTCATCAGCACCTCCGAGATCAAGATCTCGGTGCTGATCCGCGAGGAGGCGACCGAGCTCGCGGTGCGCGCCCTGCACACGGCCTACGGGCTGGACGCCGCCGCATGACGCGCGCCGAGGCGGAGGCCCGTCTCGCCGCGCTCTGGAAGCGGGGCACCGAGTTCCTCGGCACGCGCGCGGCGATCCTGGGCGGGGCGATGAGCTGGGTGAGCGAACGCCACCTGGTCGCGGCGATCTCGAACGCCGGCGGGTTCGGCGTGATCGCCTGCGGCTCGATGTCGCCCGCGCTGCTGGATGCCGAGATCGCCGGCACGAAGGCGCTGACCGACAAGCCGTTCGGCGTGAACCTGATCACCATGCATCCCGAGCTCGACGCGCTGATCGGCGTCTGCCTCGACCACGCGGTCGGGCACATCGTGCTCGCCGGCGGCATCCCGCCTGGGCCCGCGATCCGGCGCATCAAGGACGGGGGCGCGAAGCTCGTCTGCTTCACGCCGGCGCTGGCGCTCGGCAAGAAGCTCGTGCGCTCCGGCGCCGATGCGCTGGTGATCGAGGGGGCCGAGGCGGGCGGACATATCGGGCCCGTGAGCCTCACCGTGCTCGCCCAGGAGATCCTGCCGCATCTGCGCGAGGTGCCGGTGTTCGTCGCCGGCGGCCTGGGGCGCGGCGAGGCGATCCTCGCCTATCTCGAAATGGGCGCCGCGGGCTGCCAGCTCGGCACACGCTTCGTCTGCGCGACCGAATCGATCGCGCATCCGCGCTTCAAGCAGGCCTTCATCCGTGCCGCCGCGCGCGAGGCCGTGCCGACCGTGCAGCTCGACCCGGCCTTTCCGGTGATCCCCGTGCGCGCACTGGTGAACGAGGGCACGAAGCGCTTCATGGAGCACCAGGCCGAGGTGATACGCCGCTTCAAGGCGGGCGAACTGGCCAAGGAGCAGGCCCAGCTCGATATCGAGCACTTCTGGGCCGGCGCGCTCCGCCGCGCGGTGATCGAGGGCGATGTCGAGAACGGCAGCCTCATGGCAGGGCAGAGTGTGGGCATGGTGACGCGCGAGCAGCCGACCGCCGAGATCATCGCCGAACTGGTCGACCAGGCGATCGCGGCGCTGATGGCGCGCGGCGATCCGTCCGCGCTCTCCGCGGCGGCCGAGTGAGCCGCGCGAGCGGTGGCGGCAACCTCGAAGGAAGCCCCGACCACCCCAAGACGACTGCTTGCGCGCCTGCGCCGCCTGATGGTGCGCGCGACCGACCTCGCCCCACGTCTCGACGGACTGGTCCGCCTCGTCGCCGCTGAATTCGTCGCCGAGGTCTGCTCGGTCTATGTGATGCGCCCGGGCGAGATCCTGGAACTCGCCGCCACCGAGGGGCTGCGACCGGAGGCCGTGCGCCGCACGCGGCTGCGCGTCGGCGAGGGCATCGTCGGCAGCGCGGCGGCCGAGGCGCGGCCGCTCAACCTGCCCGACGCGCAGAACCATCCGGCCTTCGCCTATCGCCCCGAGACCGGCGAGGAGCCCTTCGCCTCCATGCTCGCCGTGCCGGTGCTGCGCGGGGCCGAGGTGCTGGGCGTGATCGCGGTGCAGAACCGCGCGCCGCGCCGCTACGCCGAGGACGAGGTCGAGGCGCTCGAGACAGTCGGCATGCTGCTCGCCGAGATGCTGCACGGCGCCCGTTCCGCCGCCGAGGAGGTGGCAGTCAGCCTGCCAGGCTCGCTGGCGCGGCATTTCGAGGGGGTGGGGCTGACGCCGGGCATCGTCGTGGGGCCGGTGCTGCGGCATGGGCGGCGCGCGGCGCCGCGCGCGGTGCTGGCCGACGATCCCGAGGCGGAGCTGCGGCGGCTGCAAGCGGCGACGGAGGCGATGCAGCGCGCGGTCGATGCGCTGCTGGAGGGCCCCGCCCGCGCGGCCGGCCAGGAGCCGCGCGAGGTGCTGGAGGCCTATCGGCTGATCGCCGCGGATCAGGGCTGGCTGGGGCGGATCGCCGCGGTGGTGCGCGACGGGCTGACCGCCGAGGCGGCCGTGGAGCGTGTGCTGGCGGAGCTGCGCGCGCGCATGCGCCAGGTCGCCGATCCCTATCTGCGC
>CALKJX010000176.1 GCA_937995555.1 uncultured Elioraea sp. | reverse complement strand
TCGAGACACGCGATCTCGCCGCCCGTCCGCTGCTGCCGGCGGAGCTGCGGGGCGTCGAGGCGGTGGTGCTCGACCCGCCGCGCGACGGCGCGCGGGCGCAATGCGCGGCGCTGGCGCAGGCGCCGGTGCGGCGCATCGTCTATGTCTCGTGCAATCCGGCGGCGCTGGCGCGGGATGCGCGCGCGCTCGCAGTCGGCGGCTGGCGGCCCCTGCGCGCCACGCCGATCGACCAGTTCCTGTGGTCAGGGCATCTCGAATGCGTCGTGCCGTTCTCGCGCTGAGCCTGCTCGCCGCCTGCGCGCACGAACCGGCGCGGTTCCTCGCCGATGTAGAGGCCGGACCCGGGCCGTCGGCGCTGAAGGAGACCACGCCGGCGCCGACGCGCGCGCCCTTCGCCGTGCCCGGCACCGAGGCCGATCTCTATCGGCCCGGCACGACGGCACGCGCACGGATCGTTCTGGTGCCGGGCCTGTCGGAGGCCGGGCGGCGCGACATCCGGCTCGTGCCCTTGGCCGAGAGCCTCGCACGCGTGGGATTCCTCGTGGTCGTGCCCGACCTGCCGGCGGCGCGCCGGCTCTCGGCGGATGCGTCCGACGCCGAGGCGGTCGCCGCCGCCGTGCTGGCGCTGCCCGACACGCCCGGACCGGCCGGGCTCGCGGCGATCTCCTATGCCGCCGGCCCCGCCTTCCTCGCCGCGCTGCGCCCCGACGTCGCCGCCCGGCTCGACGTCATCGCCACCCTCGGCGCCTATCACGACATCGAGGCGATGCTGACCTTTCTCGTCACGGGCGCGTATCGGGCTCCCGGAGCGACGGCATGGCGCTTCGGCACGCCGCGACCCGAGGCGCTCTGGCTGTTCGTGCTCGCCAATGCGGCCGCCGTGCCCGACGCGCGCGACGTCGCCTGGCTGCGCCGGACAGCCGAGGCGCGCCTCGCCGGCCGGCCTGGGCCACACCTCGCCGAGGCCGGTCCGGCAGCGCGCGCGGTGCTGGCCTTGGCCGAGGAGCGCGACCCCGACGCCGTGCCGGCCCGCATCGCCGCGCTGCCCGAGATGCTGCGCACGGCCCTCGCGCGGCTCAACCTCGCCGACAGCGCGCTCGGCGGGCTCGGCGTCTGCGCCATCCTGGTGCACGGCACGCGCGACCCGGTCATTCCCTGGACCGAGAGCCTGCGGCTCGCGCGCGCCCTGCCGCGCGTGCGGCTGCACCTGGTGCCGGACCTGGATCATGTCGACCCGCGCGGCCTCTCCTTCCCCGGCCGGCTCGCGCTGCTCCAGGCGGCCGAGGACCTGCTCGCCGCGCGCGAGGGGGTCGATGTCTGCGCGGCGGACTGAGGCTCACGCCCGCGTGACCGCGCGATTGACTCGCGCACTTCCGCGCCCAGTATCGGGGCGTTGAGGACGGACAGCTCGGGCCCCCGTTCAGGGCACCGGGCCGCAGAACGACACGAACGGTCATCCCGCCAACCTTCTGTCCACAAGGACGATCGCCATGAACGTGAAGACCCCGGCACCGCTCGCGGCCGCGCCCGTGACGACCCACCGTCCATCGCGCGCGGAAGCCGAGGCCGCCGTGCGCACCCTCCTGCTCTGGGCCGGCGACGATCCCGACCGCGAGGGCCTGGTCGACACCCCGGCCCGGGTGGTGCGCGCCTACGAGGAGTTCTTCGCCGGTTACGATACCGACCCCGTGGAGATGCTGGCACGAACCTTCGAGGAGACGGACGGCTACGACGAGATGGTGCTGTTGCGCGACATCCGGCTGGAGAGCCATTGCGAGCATCACATGGTGCCGATCATCGGCCGCGCGCACGTCGCCTATCTTCCGCACAAGCGCGTGGTCGGCATCAGCAAGCTCGCGCGCGTGGTGGAGGCCTATGCGAAGCGGCTGCAGATCCAGGAGAAGCTGACGGCACAGATCGCCAACACCATCAACGAGGTGCTGCAGCCGAAGGGGGTGGCCGTGGTGATCGAGGCCGCGCACCAGTGCATGACGACGCGCGGCATCCACAAGCCGGGCGTGTCGATGGTGACCAGCCGCATGCTCGGCGCCTTCCGCGACGATCCGACGACGCGGCGCGAGTTCCTGGCGATGATCAGCATGGGCGGTACCGCCGCCCGTGTCGCCGACGAGGCGTAGCGACGGTTACTGCGCGTCGCGCGCCGGCGTGCCGATCAGGCGCTCGACGAGGGCGGAGCCCGGCGCATCGCGGCGCATGCCATCGTCGAGTGCGGCGGCGAGCGCACCCAGCGTCAGCAGGGCGAACAGCATGGGCGGGATCAAGCGCGTCATCGTCGAGGCGTCCAGTGTGTCACCGCACGATCGGCGACACGAGTTGCAGATTGGTTTCCTCGTCCCGGCGGAGCCATGCACATGCCGGAACGGAGACAGCATCGCGGCGCGGGACGCCGGCTCCATGTGAGTCCCGTCACAACACGGACGCTGTGCCGCGGCGCGATCCGGGGCATGCTGCGCCCCATGGAGACGATCGCGTTCCTCACGGAGCCCGCACCGCCCTACGGCGAGGTGCAGACGCTGCACCCGCGTGTGCGCCGCGTGGTGGCGCGCAATCCGGGGCCCTTCACCTATCACGGCACGAACACCTGGATTCTCGGCGCCGGCCGGGTAGCGGTGATCGATCCCGGGCCGGACGACGCGGCGCATCGCCGCGCCCTGCTCGATGCGCTCAGGGGCGAGGCCGTGACGCATATCCTGGTCACGCACAGCCACCAGGACCACGCACCCGGCGCCGCACCGCTCGCGGCGGCGACCGGCGCGCCGGTGCTCGGCTGGGGCCATCCGCAGGCCGAGCGCACGGTCGGCATCGCCACCGGCCATCCGCCGTTCCTGCCCGACGAGATCCTCGCCGAGGGCGACACGGTCGCGGGCGAGGGCTGGCGGCTTCGGGTCCTGCATACCCCCGGCCACGCCTCGGATCATCTCTGCTACGCGGTCGAGGAGGAGGGCGTGCTGTTCAGCGGCGACCACGTCATGCCCTGGTCCACCAGCATGGTCGCGCCGCCGGACGGCGACATGGCCGCCTACATGGCCAATCTGCGCCGGCTGCTCGACCGGCCCGAGCACACCTTCCTCTCGGGTCACGGCCCGCCGATCCCCGAGCCCCGGCTCCATGTCGCCGCCCTGCTGCGCCATCGCGAGGCGCGCGAGGCCGGCATCCTCGAAGCCCTCGCTGGCGGTGCCGCGACGGTCGAGGCGATCGTGGCCGTCCTCTATCCGGCGCTGGCCGAGGCGCTGCGCCCGGCGGCGGCCAAGACCGTGCGCGCGCACCTGCTCAAGCTCAAGGCCGAGAACCGCCTGGCCGACCCCGCGATCGCGCTATAGCGGCGGCACGCGCACGAGGTTGGGGCCGGTCTCGCGCCAGAGCGGCGCGACCCGCTCGGCGCGCGCAGCCGCATCCGCCGCCAGCCACTCCGCCACCTCGCGCAGCACCACGCGCTGGGGCAGGGCGAGATCGAGCGTCTCGGCTTCCGCAAGCGGGATCCAGCGCAGCAACTCAAGCTCGCCGTTGCTCCGCAGTTCGCCCGTGGCGCGCTCGGCCGGGGCGAGCAGGAAGCGCGCGTCGAAGCGGATCGGGCTGGCGCTCGGCGTGACCAGCCGGCAGAGCGGCACCAGCGCATCGCCCGCCGGCAGGACGCCGCCGGCGGCGAAATGCGCCCAGGTCCCGCGCGGCCGGCGCGCGCCCGGGTGCGCGGGCGCGGCGAGGCGCAGCCCCGTCTCCTCGAAGGTCTCGCGGATCGCCGCGGCGGCGAGCGCGGTCGCGAGCGCGCCGAAGGAGTGGGCGAGCGAGGGCGGCGGCGGCGCGGCGAAGGTGACGCGGTGGTCCGCCGGATCGACCCGCCCGCCCGGGAACACCAGCCGGTTCGGCATGAAGCGGTGCGCGCCGCTGCGCACGCCCATCAGCACAGCCGGGCCGTCGGTCGTCTCGCGCAGCAGCACCAGGCTCGCAGCCGCGCGCGGGCGGACGGCGCGGGCGCCGGGCGGGCGCGGCGGGCGCGGGGGCAGCGGCAGCGCGGGGGCACTCACCGGG
>CALKJX010000175.1 GCA_937995555.1 uncultured Elioraea sp. | reverse complement strand
GCGCGGAGGTGGTGAAGGCCTCGATGCGATCGCCGTTCGGCAGGTTGATCGTCGGCATCGTCAGACCTCCAGCCTCGGCAGGTCGATCCAGCGGCGCTCGGCCCAGGATTTCAGCCCCGCTTCCGCGAGCTGCACGCCCTTCGCACCCTCGCGCAGCGTATGGGGGAAGGGCGCGTCCTCCATCACGTGGCGGATGAACATCTCCCACTGCGCGCGGAAGCCGTTGGGATACACGGTGTTGTCGGGCACCTCGTCCCAGGTGCGGAAGAAGTCGATCGTCTGCGGCTGGTCCGGGTTCCAGACGGGCTTCGGCGTGTTGACGCGCGCCTGGGTCCAGCAGCGATGCAGTCCGGCGACCGCGCTGCCATGCGTGCCGTCCACATGGAAGGTCACGAGGTCATCGCGGCGCACGCGCGTGCACCAGGACGAATTGATCTGCACCACCGCGCCGGAGTCGAGCGTGAATGTGGCGTAGGCGGCATCGTCGGCATCGGCGACATAGGGTTCGCCGCGCTCGTCCCAGCGCTGCGGGATGTGGGTCGCACCGAGGCAACTGACCGACGTCACCGCGCCGAAGATGTTGTCGATCACGTAGCGCCAGTGGCAGAGCATATCGAGGATGATCCCGCCGCCCTCCGCCTTGCGATAGTTCCAGGACGGGCGCTGCGCCGGCTGCCAGTCGCCCTCGAACACCCAGTAGCCGAACTCGCCGCGCACCGAGAGCAGCCGTCCGAGGAAGCCGCTGTCGATCACCAGCTTCAGCTTGCGCAAGCCGGGCAGGAACAGCTTGTCCTGCACGACGCCGTTCTTGACGCCCGCGGTTTCCGCGCGCCGTGCGACATCGAGCGCGTCCACCAGCGTCTCGGCGGTCGGCTTCTCGCAGTAGATGTGCTTGCCCGCCGCGATCGCGCGGCGCAGCAGGTCGGCGCGCATCTGCGTCGTGCCGGCATCGAAGAACACGGTGTCGTCGGGGTTGGCCAGGGCCACCGCGAGATCGGTGCCCCAGCGCGCCACCCCATGCGCGGCGGCGAGGGCGCGCACCTTGTCGGCATCGCGGCCGATCAGGATCGGATCGGGCATCACCCGCGTGCCGTCCTTCAGCGCGACACCGCCCTCGGCGCGGATCGCGGCGATCGAACGGATCAGGTGCTGGTTCGTCCCCATCCGTCCGGTGACACCATGCATGATCAGGCCGAGGCGTCTTGTCTCCGGCATCGTTCCCCCGTCAGGACAGCCAGTCGTTCAGATGCGCGCGCACGAAGTCGTCGTCGGCGAGATCGGCGTGGTCGCGATACACGCGGTCGATCTCGGCGCGCTGGCCCGACGAGAGACCTTCCCTCGGATCGAGGCACCATATGCCGCGCAGCAGCCCTTGCCGCCGCAGCACCTCGTGGATGCCGGCGATGCAGCCGTGGAAGCGGTTCGCGACATCGAAGAACGCGGCGTTGCAGTCGGTGACGCGGGCATCGAGCGCAAGCAGTGCGGGATCACCCGGCGGCGCCGCATGCACGCGGCCGAGCAGATCGACCGCCGTCCTCGTCCAAACCGCCCAGTGCCCGAGCAGCCCGCCCTTGAAGCGGAGCGTCACCTCGCGCCCGTGCGCGCGGACCGCAAAGGGCGTGAGCAGGTCGGCGAGGATATGGTCGTCGTTGCCGGTGTAGAGCGTGATGCGCTCCTCGGCGCCGGCGAGCGCCACACCGCGCAGTACGTCGAGCGTGGCGTAGCGGTCGAAGGGTGCCACCTTGATCGCGGCGACGTTGTCGATCGCGGCGAAACGCTCCCAGAACCCCGCCGGGAGGGGAATGCCGCCGACCGACGGCTGGAGATAGAAGCCGAACAGCGGCATCTCGGCCGCGACCGCCTGGCAGTGCGCGACGATCTCGTCCTCCGAGGCGCCCTTCATCGCCGCGAGGCTCAGGAGCACCGCGTGGTAGCCGAGACCGCGCGCGATGCGTGCCTCCGCGACCGCCTGCGCCGTGCGGCCGATCGCGCCGGCGACCAGCAGCACCGGCCGTTCGGCTTCGGCGGCGGTTTCGGCGGCAAGGCGCAGCACAGGCTCATAGAGCCCGAACTCCCGGATCGCGAACTGCGTCGTGTGCACCCCGACAGCGAGCCCGCCCGCGCCGGCGGCGAGGTAGTACCGTGTCAGCGCGCGCTGATGACGCGGATCGAGCTGGCGACGCTCATCCAGCGCCAGCGGATGCGCGGGGATGACGCAGCCCCGCCGCAGCGTCGCGCGCACCGGTTCGGGCCAGTCCTGCCAGCGCAGACCCATCGTTCCTCCCAGCCAAGTAACCAGACGGTTACCTGAACCTCTGCCGATGGTCAACGCGGCCGGCGCAGATACCCCAGGATCACCTCGACCGCATGCGCCTCGCGCCCGGCGATCGCCTCCGCGGTCAGCAGGTCTCGGCCGAAGATCACCGACAGCGTGTGAGCGTTGGCAAGATAGAAGTGGGACAGCCCCGTGATCGAGATGTAGAGCTGCACCGGATCGACGCCGTCGCGGAACCTCCCCTCGGCCGCGCCGCGCTTCAGCAACGTGGCAAGCATCGCGACAACGGGTGAGTACAGGGCCGGCACCTGGGTCGAGCGGCGCAGGTAGCGCGCGCGGTGGAGGTTCTCGCTGGTCAGCAGCGCGATCACCTCCGGGTGTGCCGCGGTGTAGCGCAGCTTGAAGCGCACGAGCTCGGCAATGCCCTCCTCCGGCGGCAGGTGCTCGACGTCGATGCGGCTCTCCTCCGCGCGCATCGCCGCGTACACCGCTTCGAGGGCCGCGAGCCACAACTCCTCCTTGGCGCCGAAATAGGCGTAGAGCATGCGCTTGTTGGCGCCGGCCCGCGCGGCGATCTCGTCCACCCGTGCGCCGTCGAGCCCCTTCTCGGTGAACACGGCGATCGCGGCTTCGAGGATGCGCCGGCGTGTCGCCTGGGCGCGTGGCGACGCCGTGTCGGGCGCGTCGTTCATCCGAACTCGGGCCCGATCGGTGCGACGATCAGCGCGGCGTCGCCGGGCAGGGGCTCGACACCGACGGCCATGCGCGTGAAGGGTCGTTGCGGTACCGCGCCGCGGCCGGCGAGCCAGGCGGCGAGCTCGGTGCGGGTGTCGGCGAGGTCGATCACCACGCTCTGGCCGGCCGGCAGCGCCGCGAGTGCCGCCGCGATCAGCCGCTGCGCGGAGCGGCCATCGCGCGCGATCACGGGGCCGATCTGCGGCACGAGCCGACCGTCGCGGGCCAGCGCGAAACCCTCGACCCTCCCGCCTGCGACCGCGACGCGCGCGACCTCCGGCAGCCGCGCGGCAAGCGCCCGCAGCAGCCGTTCGCGCGGCACACCGCTGGCTTCCGTGTCAAGCGTCAGCAGCTCGGGCCAGTCGCCCGGGCGCAGCGGCCGCACGCCCTGCACCGCGCCGCCCGACGCCTCGATCCGCCAGCGCCGGAAGGTCCAGAAGGCGGCGAAGCCGAGCTTCGCGTACACCGGCTGGCCGAGCGGCGTCGCGTCCAGCACCGCACGGTGGCCAGAGGCTGCGAGCGCGGCAAGCGCGTGGGCCATCAGCGCGGTCGCGAAGCCGCGGCCCCGCTGGTCCGGCAACGTCAGCACCATCGACACCCACGCGACCTTGGGCCCGAACGGCAGAATGGCCGCTGAGGACGCCAGCGCGCCATCCGCCTCGATGCCCCAGGCGCGTCCGTCGCGCAGGAACACCCGCCAGTCCGCGATCGTCTGGTTCCAGCCCGCCGCGGTGGAGAGTGCCAAAGCCGCGTCGAGATCGGCCTCGGTCAGCGGGCGGATCGCCGGAGTCATGTCAGAACGTGCCGTCCCGCACCTCGTAATGCGTGGGCTTGCCGAGGCTGCGACCGCCGCGTGCGACCCAGTCGGCGGTCCAGTCGATCATCGCCGGGAGCGGAACGGTCGGGTAGCCGAACAGGCGAAACGCACGCGCCGCGTTGTTCAGCCAGCCGGTCGGTGCCTCCTCGCCCGTGATGATCGGTTCGCGGCCGAGGCGGCGGGCGAACTCGTGCGCCAGCCAGCGCAC
>CALKJX010000174.1 GCA_937995555.1 uncultured Elioraea sp. | reverse complement strand
GATTCCCGCGGAGGAGCTGGAGCGGGTGTTCCAGCCGTTCCATCGCGTCGAGCGCAGCCGCTCGCGCGAGACCGGCGGGGCCGGGCTCGGCCTGCCGATCGCGCGCACGATCCTGCGCGGCCATGGCGGTGACGTCACACTCGCGAACCGTCCCGGCGGCGGACTGACGGCAACGGCGACGCTGCCGGCGTAGCGGCGCGATCAGGCGCCGAGCAGCGACCTCAGCCGTGCGACCGCGCTGTCGGGGGTGGCAAGGACAGGCCTGCCCGTCGCCTGCGCGACCGCGGGCGCGGCGCGGGCGAGGCTGAACTGCGCGAGCGCGATCGCCTCGCAGTCGCCCAGCCCCTTGGCCGCTTCGGCTGCGCGCGCGTCATGCGCCGCCCCGTCGCCCTGCTCCAGGGCCGCGAGCGCGCCCTCGGCGAAGCCCTCGCGCAGATCGAGCGCGATCCCGCGTGCGGCGGCGGCCGCGGCGAATTCGGGGCGCATCGAGTCGAAGGTCGGCCGGAACGTCGCGACCAGCCCGATCCGCCCCGAGGGCGCGGCCTCCAGCGCGGCGTCGATCATCGCCTCGTTGGGCTTCAGCACCGGGATGGTCGGATGCGCCGCCTTCACCGCCTCGATCGGCGGGCCGAAGGCCGAGCAGGTGAACAGGATCGCATCCGCCCCGGTGCGCCGCGCATAGGCGGCGAGATCGAGGAAACGCTGGGTGATCGCCGGCGTGATCATGCGCTCGCGCGCGAGGTCCGCCGAGAGGCTGTCATCCAGCAGGTTCATCAGGAACGGCTCGGGCCAGAGCCGCTGGAACGCCTCCATGATCGCGGGAGGCGAGAGGCGCAGCGCATGGATGAGCGCGATTCGCGGCGCGGCCATGATCATTGTCCCGTGCAGGAGACGAGGGGCGAGGGGAAGTCGACGCAGCCCGGAAAGGCGATCTCGCCGCCCTCCAGCCGCTGCACGCGCAGCAGGTTCGGATCGCCGCCGCAGCCGAAGCCGCCCCCGGCGACCGCGCCGAGCGGCCCGCCCGCACGCTGGAGCGGGCGGAGACGGATCTCCACGCCATTCGGTGTCGCGCGCACCGTCTCGATGATGCGCTGCTGGTAGAGCGGCTCGAGCAGCGTGGTGTGCAGCACGATGTCGCGGGTGAAGATCACGCTCGGCTGGGCGAGGCATGCGGCCGGCGGGCCGCCGCGCACCGGCGGGGTGTGCCCGCCGCTCCAGGCGCCATAGAGCCAGGCATGCGGCTCGGTCTGCGCGGATGCGGCGAGGGGCGCGAGCAGGACAACGCAGGCGATCAGGACGCGGCGCACGGAGCTCCCCCGGATTGCGAGTCTGCGCGCTGACCCTAGCCGAGCCTCGGCCCGGGCGGAACCTCAGGCGGCGCGGGCCGCGACGGGCACACCCGGGTCGCGCACGGGGATGTGCACGGCGGCGGCGAAGGCGCCGGCGAGGATGGCGATGATCCACATCAGGTCGTAGCTGCCGGTACGATCCCAGATGATGCCGCCGAGCCAGGCGCCCGAGAACCCGCCGATCTGATGGCCGAGGAAGACGAGCCCGAAGATCGTCGCCAGCCACTGCGTGCCGAAGCGCCGCGCCACCAGCGCCACCGTCGGCGGTACGGTCGAGAGCCACAGCACGCCCATCGCCGCGCTGAACAGCATCAGCGTCAGTTCGGTCTTCGGCCCCAGGAAGAACACGGTCATCACCACCGCGCGACCGCCGTAGATCAGCATCAGGAGCTCGCGCCGGCGCCACCGTCCGGTCAGTTCGCCCGACGCCAGCGAGCCCGCGATGTTGAACAGCCCGATCAGGCTGATCGAGGTGGCACCCCAGGACGGGTGCAGCCCGCAACTCGCGACGAAGCCGGGGATGTGCACGGTCAGGAACGAGACGTGCACGCCGCAGACGAAGAAGCCCCAGAACAGGCACCAGAAATACCCGGTGGACAGCGCCTCCTTCAGCGCCACGCCGGCGCCGACCGGGCGGCCCTCGGCGGGGGGCGTGGGCCGGTCGGCGAGCGGCAGGGCGAGCGGGATCGCCGCGATCGCCACCGCCGCCATGGCGAACAGCGCGCCCTGCCAGCCGAACGCGTCGATGCCGAGCTGCACCAGCGGCACGACGGAGAACTGGCCGAAGGACGAGCCCGCGGTGGCGAGCCCGGTCGCCCGCGCCCGCCAGTCCTGCGGCAAGAGGCGCGAGAGGCTCGCCATCACGATCGGGAAGCCGGCGGCCGAGACCGCGACCCCCATCACCAGGCCGGCGCCGAGGAAGAACACCGCGAGCGAGGAGGCGAGAGCCATCACGAGCAGGCCGGCGGCATAGAGCAGCCAGCCGCCGATCAGCACGCGCTGCCCGCCGATCCGGTCGGCGACGTTGCCGCACATCGGCTGCGAGACGCCGTTCAGCAGCACTTGCAGCGCGATCGCGAGCGCGAAGGCCGACGCGGTCCAGCCCTGGGCCGCCGTCATCGGCGCGAGGAACAGCCCGAAGCTCTGCCGGAGCCCCATCGAGAGCGCGCAGAGAACCACGGCACAGAGGAGCAGGAGCCGGACCGGCATGCGGCGGCGAGCCTAGCCGACGGCGGACCTGCGTCCAATCGATAGCGCTGAGGCGAGCCATGCGCCTTGCCGATGCCACGCTCGCGTGGCATCCCGCGCCTGCCCTGTCGATCGACGCGGACCTGCCGTGGAACTGCCTTTCCTGCACACGCTCTACCGGCGCGTCCTGGCGCTCGCGGCCCACCCGCAGGCGCGGGTGTGGGTGTTCGTCATCGCCTTCATCGAGTCCTCGGTGTTCCCGATCCCGCCTGACGTGATCCTGGCGCCGATGGCGGTGGCGCGGCCGGACCGGTGGCTGTCCTCGGCGCTGATCTGCAC
>CALKJX010000173.1 GCA_937995555.1 uncultured Elioraea sp. | reverse complement strand
GCAATCCGGGCGACAAGTCGGCCGAGGCGAAGTTCAAGGAGGTCAACGAGGCCTACGACGTGCTGCGCGACCCCGAGAAGCGCGCGGCCTATGACCGCTTCGGCCACGCCGCCTTCGAGCAGGGCGCGGGTGCGGGGCCGGGCGGCTTCGGCGGCTTCCAGGCGGGCGGGTCGTTCGCGGACATCTTCGACGAGATGTTCAGCGAGTTCATGGGCGGCGGCCGGCGCGGTGCGGCCACCGGGCGCGGGGCCGATCTGCGCGCCGCGGTCGAGGTCACGCTCGAGGAGGCCTTCGCCGGCAAGAAGGCCAGCTTGCGCGTGTCGAGTTCGGTCGTCTGCGAGGCGTGCAACGGCACCGGCTCCGAGGGCGGCGGCGCGCCGGCCGTCTGCCCCACCTGCGGCGGGCATGGCAAGATCCGCGCCCAGCAGGGCTTCTTCCTGATCGAACGCACCTGCCCGACCTGCGGCGGCACCGGCAAGACGGTGAAGGATCCGTGCAAGGTCTGCCGCGGCGCGGGCCGGGTGCAGCGCGACCGCACGCTCAACATCGACATCCCCGCCGGCGTCGAGGACGGGATGCGGCTCCGGATCGCCGGGGCGGGCGAAGCGGGGCTGCGCGGCGGCCCGGCGGGCGATCTGTTCGTGGACGTCTCGGTGCGTCCGCACGAGATCTTCCAGCGCGAGGGATCGTCCATCTACTGCCGGGTGCCGCTGCGCATGACGGCAGCAGCACTCGGCGGGCAGATCGAGGTGCCGACCATCGATGGCGGCCGTGCCAAGGTGTCGATCCCGCCCGGCACGCAGACGGGCGACCAGTTCCGCCTGCGCGGCAAGGGCATGAGCCAGCTCCGCTCGGCGGCGCGCGGCGACATGTTCATCCAGGTCGTGGTCGAGACGCCGGTGAATCTCACCAAGCGCCAGCAGGAGCTGCTGCGCCAGTTCGAGGAGGAGGCGGCGAAGGGCGAGGCGAGGTCGAGCCCCGAGAGCGAGGGGTTCTTCGCCAAGGTCGCGTCCTTCTTCGAAGGCCGGAGCTGATACGGGCGGCCGGATGGCCGGACGGATCAGAACAGTCTGGGCTGGACCGCGCGTCGTGGGCGCGTTGCACCCCTCGCCTCGACGATCAGGTCCTGGCCGATCGCACGCAGGAACGGCGAAGGGGGCAGCGCGCGGCGGGTTCCACGCCAGTGGCGCTGGGTGGCGCGCGTGAGCACCAGCCGTTCCTTCGCCCGCGTCATCGCGACGTAGAACAGTCGCCGCTCCTCGTCGTCGGTCGCGGCCTCGTCTGCCCACGAGAGCGGCACGATCCCCTCCTCCAGGCCGACCACGAACACGACGGCGAACTCGAGCCCCTTCGCCGCGTGCATCGTCAGCAGCGAGACACGATCGGCGCGCGCATCGAAGAAATCCGCCTCGGTGGAGAGGGCGACAAGCTCGCCGAGTCGCGTTCGGTCCTCCGTGCGCTCGGCGAGCGCGGCAAGCCAGCGCGTCGCCTCGGCGAGGGCGGCGTCGGCGAGTTCGGGATCGGTGGCTCGCACCCTCCGCGCAGCCTCGGCGATGCGGTCCGAGAGGGCAGCACGGTCGTTCCCCTCGTCCAGGCGCGCAAGCAGCGCGCGCACCGCGGGCGCGCCCGCGATCGGCGCCGGCGTGCTCTTCTTGTACGGGATCCCCGCAAGATCAAACGCCTCGCGCAGCGCGACGGATTGCGTATCGGTGCGATACAGCACGGCGATGTCGGCAAAGCTCAGCCGGCGCGCACCGCCTGTCGCACCCTGCGCTGCCAGCATGTCGTGACCGCCCAGCAGATCCTCGATCCTCGCGGCGACGAAGGCGGCCTCGGCGCGTTCATCCTCGGCCGCGTGCAGCAGGATGGGCGGGCCGCCGCGCGCCACATCCGGCGTCGCGCCGATCACCTGCGCGCTCGCCCTGACGATCGTGCCCGTGGAACGGTAGTTGCGGCTCAGCCGCACTGTCCGTGCGGCCGGAAAGGTGCGCCGGAACCGCTCGAAGCAGCCAGCGTCCGCGCCGCGGAAGCCGTAGATCGCCTGATCCGGATCACCGATCACGCAGAGCGTGGCCTCGCCCCCCGCAAGCAGGCACAGCAACCGGTACTGCATCTCGTCGATGTCCTGGAACTCGTCGGCGACGATGTGGCGGAAGCGGTTGCGCCAGCACGCGGCAGCGGCGGCATCCGTCTCCAGCACCTGCACCGCGCGCCCGATCAGGTCGTCGAAATCGATCCAGCCGCGGGCGCGGCCGAGATGTTCGAGCGCGGCCAGCGCCTCGCCCGCGGCACCTGCGCCAAGCGCGCCGGTACGTTTCAGCACAGAGACGTCGCGGAGCAGCGTCCGCGCCTGCGCGGCCGTCACGCCGAGTGCCTCGGCAAGCGCGCCCGCCCGTTCGGCCTCGTCGGCGATGCGGAAGCCCTCGCTCAGCCCGACCGCCGCGCCGTCGCGGCGCAGGATCGCGAGCCCGAGCGTGTGGAAGCTGTGCACCGCGCAGTCGCCCGCGCCGAGCGCGACAAGCCGTGCGGCAAGCTCCTCGGTCGCACGACGCGTGAACGTCACCGCCAGGCAGGAGGGCGCCGGCACGCCGCACTCGCGCACCAGATACGCGAGACGATGGGTCAGCATGCGCGTCTTGCCTGAGCCCGGACCGGCGAGCACGAGCAGCGGTCCGTCGATCGTTTCGGCCGCGCGCGCCTGGTCGGGATCGAGGCCGGCGAGCACGCCGCCGCGCCCTGACAGCGCCGGCGCGGAACGCACGGCCTCGATTTCGGGCTCCGCCGCGACGCGAGGCCTGCGCCGCTCCGGCCGCGCCGGCGCGCGACGCGGCGCCTCGAACAGCAGCGCACCCTTCATCGCGCGATCGAGCTCACCCTCGGCGAACAGCCGAATCACGCCGTATTCGCCATCATACCCCGCTTCACGGATCACCTCGCCACGTCGGAGCCGGCCGACCGCCTCGCCAAGCAGCGGATCGGCGCGCGCGATCTCCTCGACCGGGACCTCCAGCAGGACCGCAAGCTCCGGCCCGAGTGCGGCGGTCGCGCGGTCATAGGCGCGCGTCACGGCCCGGGCCGCCACGCTCGTCGCCGTGATCTCCGCCAGAATCTCCGGCAGCGGCACGAGGCTCGACACCTCGCCCGCGGTCGGTGGCGGCACGGGTGCCGCGCGGTCGGCGAGCAGCTCGACGCGGTGCGCGACACCCACGGTGACGCGCCCGCCGCATGCGGGGCAGAGCCCGCCGTGCGCGAGCGTCTCGCGCGGGTCGAGCCGCACGCCGCAGGCGCGGTGCCCGTCCATGTGATACTTGCCTTCCTCGGGGAAGAACTCGAGGGTGCCGAGATAACCCTCGCCCGTTTCGAGCGCGCGGCGGATCGCGCCGAAGCCAGGTTCGCAGGCGAAACGCGTTGCCTCACGTCCGAGCTTGCCCGGGGAATGCGCATCCGAGTTCGAGGTGAGGCGGAACCGGTCGAGCGACGAGACGCGCCAGTTCATCGCCGGATCGGACGAGAGCCCCGTCTCGACAGCGAAGATGTGCGGTGCGAGATCACCGTAACAATCGTCGATCGAGTCGAAGCCGGATTGCGAGCCGAGGGCTGCGAACCACGGCGTCCAGACGTGCGCGGGCACCAGATAGGCGCCCCTGTGCACGCCGAGCGTGATCTCCAGCAGGTCGCGCGAGTCCAGCCCCAGGATCGGGCGCCCGTCCGAGCCGATGTTGCCGATCGCCGCGAGCCGTGCGGCGAGCCGGTCGGTCGCCTCGAAATCGGGCAGGTAGACGAGGTGATGCACCTTCCGCGTCTTCTCGCCCTTTTTGTAGATGGTCGAGATCTCGGTCGAGAGCATGAAGCGCACCTCGCCGCGGCAGGACGCCGGCAGGGTGCGATGCACTTCCGCCATCAGTTCGGGGCGCAGGCGGAACAACCCGCTGCCGTCAGGGATCAGCTTGTCCTTGAGTTCGGCGAGCCACGCGGGATGGACGCAGTCGCCCGTGCCGACCACCGCGATTCCCTTGCGGCACGCCCACCAGGCGAGGTGCTCCAGATCGAGATCCCGGCTGGTCGCGCGCGAGTGCTTCGAGTGCACGTGCAGGTCGGCGTGGAACATGGCGCGAGCCTAGCCCAGCGCCCCGAGTCGCTCAGCGCCAGTCGCCGGTGCGCGTGCACTCCAGGACGAGGCCGTCGGCGCCGACCACGAACACGACTTCCAGCGACCGCCAGCGCAGCCGCCCGCGCAGCCGGCCCGCGTCCTCGCCCTCGCCGCGCTCGACCACGCTGCGGATCTGCCCCGCACCCAGCTCCCGGCGGAGCTCCTCCTCGCTGAGGCCGAGCGCGTCGGCCATCTGCGCCGCGGTCAGCACCGGCGCGCCGTTCTCGATCGCCACACGCTCGCCGATCATCGGCGTTCTCCTCACCGCAGCTGCGCCGCCACGTGCGACGCCATCATGCCGAGCGCCGCGTCCACCCCCTCGACGACGCGATCGGTGTCATGCGTGAACAGCCCCTCGCCGGCCAGACGCGGCTCCGCCGGCCCCGCGACCGGCATCGCCTCGAACGGCCGGACCGCGTTGCTCACGAACCGCTCCTGCAACAGCACGCGGCCGCCCGGGTCGGCAAGCCGCACCGACACGGTGGCGAAGGGCAGGAACTGGCCGTCCGGCGTGTCGGCGACGAACCCGTACTCCGGCACCACCGTGTCGAGATAGGCGTCCACCTCGGCAGGCGGATAACGGGCGAGGAACGCGAGATCGAACCGCGCGACCGGCACGGCCACCGGCCGGTAGCCGGCCGCGGCGAGGGCAAGCGTCAAATGCGTCGTCCAGCGGTCGAGCGCGCGATACTCTGCGCTGCGCAGCACCTCGGCGAGGCGGCGGTCGCGCTCGCCCTCCAGCGCCGCATCCACGAACCGGCCCATCGAGCCGAAGGCGGACAGCAGCGGCAGGTTGGTCGGCGCGGCCGGCGTGACGGCAACCGCGGGGCTGACCACACCGATCGTGCGGAACGGCGCCGCCGTGCGGTCGAGCGGTACGCGCGCGTCGCAGGCGCCGACACCCGCGCCGAGCGCGAGCATGACGCTGCGGCGCGACCAGGGGCGCATGCTCAGCCGAGCCGTGCGGGCACCTGCGCGATCGTCGCCTCGTCCGCGTTGGCGAAGGCGAGGCGCAGATGCCGCTCCTGACCCGGGCCGAAGAACGGACCCGGCAGGGTCATCAAGCCGCGCTCGGCCGCCAGCCGTTCCGCCATCGCCGAGGCGTCCGGTGCCGCCTCCGGCAGGCGCAGATAGGCGAAGTAGCCGCCGAGCGCGTCGATGCGCCAATCCCGCACCGCGGCGAAGGCCCGCCGGAACGCGGCAGCGCGTGCGGCCATCACGTCGCGGTTGCCCGCGCGCCAGGAGGCGAGCGCCGGCACCGCCCAGGCGAGCGCCGCCTGCGGCGCCCTCGGCGCGCAGATCTGCAACGTGTCGAGCACCTTCAGAAGCTGCGTGCGGATCGCCGGTCCCGCGACGATCGCGCCGACGCGATGGCCGGGCACGCAGTAGCTTTTCGAGAACGAGTAGAGATGCACGAGCACGTGACGCCAGGCGGGGTCGGCGAACGTCGCATGCGGGGGCGCATCGCCGGGCAGGAAGTCGCGATAGGTCTCGTCCAGCACCAGCACGATGCCGCGCCGGCGGCAGAGCGCGGCAAAGGCGGCGATGGTCGCCGGAGGATAGACCGCGCCCGTGGGGTTGTTGGGCGTGACCAGCACCAGCGCGCGTGTGCGCCCGTCGATCAGCGCCTCGGCGTGATCGGGGTCGGGCACGAACCCGTCCTCGGGCCGGCAGGGCAGCGGGATCGTCGCGATCCCCAGCATGGTCAGCGCCATGTGGTGGTTGAAGTACCAGGGAGCGGGCAGCAGCACGGCCGCGCCCGGCCCGGCGAGCGCGGTCATGGTCATCACGAAGGCGAGGTTGCAGCCCACCGTGATCACCACGTCGGCGGCGTCGAGCGGCGCGCGGTAGCGCTGCGCCAGATCGGCGGCGAGTGCTGCACGCAGGGCCGGCTCGCCCTCGATCGGGCCGTAGCCGGCATGCGCGGCGCGCGCCGCCTCCTCGCCGAGCCGCACCAGCAGGTCGGGGTGCGGCGGATAGCCGGGCACGGCCTGGGTCAGGTCGATCGCCGGACCGGCCGCGCCGCGATAGGCGGCGGCCCAGGCGCGCGCGGCCGGGATCGCGGGTGCGGCGGTGGCGAGGATGCTCGGCGGGAAGGCGGTCGCCGTGCCGGCGGCGGTGTCAGGCATGGCGCCAGACTCACACTGCGCGGGCCTGCCGTCCAGCCGCGTTGAAGCGTGCCGGCGGCAGGGCTATCTCCCCGGCATGACCCTCCCCGTCCATGTCGTCGGCGCCGGCCTCGCGGGCAGCGAGGCCGCCTGGCAGATCGCCTCCGCCGGCGTGCCCGTGGTGCTGCACGAGATGCGGCCCGTGCGCATGACCGAGGCGCACCAGACGGACGGCTTCGCCGAGCTCGTCTGCTCGAACTCGTTCCGCGCCGACGATCCGCTGTTCAACGCGGTCGGGCTGCTGCACGAGGAGATGCGGCGCGCCGGCTCGCTGATCCTGCGCGCGGGCGACGCGCACCGCGTGCCGGCGGGCTCGGCGCTCGCGGTCGATCGTGATGGGTTCTCTGCCGAGGTGACGCGCACGCTCGCCGACCATCCGCTAGTGACGATCGTGCGCGAGGAGGTGCCGGGGCTGCCGCCGGTCGAGTGGGGCAGCACGATCGTCGCCACCGGCCCGCTCACCGCGCCCGCGCTCGCCGCCGACATCCGCCGCGTCACGGGCGAGGACGCGCTCGCCTTCTTCGATGCGATCGCGCCGATCGTGCATCGCGAGAGCATCGACATGTCGGTCGCCTGGAGGCAGTCGCGCTACGACAAGGGGGGCGCGGACTACATCAACTGCCCGCTCGACCGCGCGCAGTACGAGGCCTTCGTCGCCGCCCTGCTGGCGGCCGAGAAGACCGAGTTCCGCGCGTGGGAGGCCGCGACACCCTATTTCGACGGCTGCCTGCCGATCGAGGTGATGGCCGAGCGGGGGCCGGACACGCTGCGCTGGGGACCGATGAAGCCCGTGGGCCTGCGCGATCCGCGCACCGGGCGGCGCCCCTGGGCGGTGGTGCAGCTCCGACAGGACAACGCGCTGGGCACGCTCTGGAACATGGTCGGGTTCCAGACCAAGCTGAAATACGCCGAGCAGGTGCGCCTGTTCCGGACCATTCCGGGTCTGGAGAACGCCGAGTTCGCCCGCCTCGGCGGCCTGCACCGCAACACATTCCTGAATTCGCCGCGCCTGCTCGATCCGCTGCTGCGGTT
>CALKJX010000172.1 GCA_937995555.1 uncultured Elioraea sp. | reverse complement strand
ATCCGCGCCAGCCAACTCGCCGTGGACGACGCCTGGCTCGACCAATGGTCGCGCTTCGCTGCGGGACTGCGCTACGAGGACATCCCGGTGACCGTGGCGGCGCATGCGCGGCTCGTGCTGCTCGACACGATCGGCGCGATCGCCGCCGGCGCGCAGGAGCCGGAGATGGTCGCGCTGACGCGCCGCATGGCGGACCTGCACGGCACGGGCGGCGTGACCACCGCCGTGATCGGCGCGCGCGCGCGGCTGCCGCTGCCGGTCGCCGCGTTCCTGAACGGCACCGCCGGCACCATGCTGGAGCTCGACGAGGGCAACCAGTACTGCCGCGGCCATCCGGCGATCCATGTCGTGCCGGCCGCCCTCGCCGCATCCGACCGACGCGGCGCGTCGGGGCGCGACCTGATCCGTGCCCTGGTGCTCGGCTACGAGATCGGCGCGCGCATCGGCATCGCCTCGACGCTGCGCGTGACCATGCACCCGCACGGCACCTGGGGCACCGTCGGCGCGGCGGTCGCGGTGGCGGCTCTCGCCGGTGCTGATGCGGCGACGATGCGCGAGACGATCAACGTCGCCTCCACGCTCGGGCTCGCGACCAGCAGGCGCACCATGCTGCAGGGCGGCACGGTGCGGAACAGCTATGCCGGCGTGTCGAACCAGCTCGGCCTGACCGCGGCGGAACTGGTCGGCGCGGGCTTCGTCGGCGAGCCGGACGGGGTCGCGACCGTGTTCGGCACGGTGTCGGCCGACGATTTCCGCCCCGGGGAGATGACGCGCGATCTCGGCACGCGCTGGGAGATCGCGCGGAACTACTTCAAGCGGCACGCCGCCTGCCGCTACACCCACGGCGCGTTGGATGCGCTCGGCGCGATCCTCGCCGAGACGGGGCCTGTTGGGCCCGACGACGTCGCCGCGCTGGAGGTGGACACCTATGTCTGGGCCGCGCAGCTCGACGACCCCGCGCCGCGCAACATGCTGGCGGCAAAGTTCTCGCTTCCCTTCGCGCTCGCGACGCTGATCGTCAACGGCAGTACCGCTGTCGCATCGTTCCGCGATCCCGCACGCCTGGACGCGGTGACGCGCGCGCTCGCCGCACGGGTGACCGTGCGCGAGGACCCGGCCCATACCGCCGCCCTCCCCTCGCTGCGCCCTGCCCGCGTGACACTCGCCTTGCGCGACGGGCGGCGCGTGCAGCGCGAGGTGACGACCAACCGCGGCGACGCCGAGGCGCCGTATCGGCCCGACGAGATCGTCGCCAAGTTCACCGAGCTTGCCGCGCCTGTCTGGGGCGCGGATGGCGCGGCGACGATCCGCCGCGCGGTCGAGACGATCGACACGGCGCCGGATGTGCGCGCGCTGACGGCATTGCTGGCAGGATGACAATGGGGCTGAGAGAGCGTCTGGCCGAACCGCGCATCATGCTCGCTCCCGGCGTATGCGATGCGCTCACCGCGGCGATCGCCGCCGATGCCGGATTCGAGGCGCTCTACGTCTCGGGCGCGGCGATCGCCTATACGCGGCTCGGCCGGCCCGATATCGGGCTCGTCTCGATGAGCGAGGTCGCGGACCATGTCGCGCGCATCGCCGATCGCGTGGCGACACCGCTGATCGTCGATGCCGACACCGGCTACGGCAACGCGCTGAACGTGCAGCGCACGGTGCGCGCCTTCGAGCGCGCCGGTGCCACCATGATCCAGCTCGAGGACCAGACGTTTCCCAAGCGCTGCGGCCATCTCGACGGCAAGGGCGTGGTCCCCGCGTCCGAGATGGCGGGCAAGATCCGCGCCGCGGTCGACGCCCGACGCAGCGCGGAGACGCTGATCCTCGCGCGCACCGATGCGGTGGCGATCGAGGGGCTCGAGGCGGCGGTGGCGCGCGCCCACGCCTATGCCGAGGCCGGCGCGGATGCGCTGTTCGTCGAGGCGCCGCGCACGCGCGCGGACCTTGCCCGCGTCACCGCCGCCCTCGGCGCGACGCGGCCCCTGCTCGCCAACATGGTCGAGGGCGGCAGGACCCCGGTGCTGTCCGCGCCCGAACTGGAAGCGATCGGCTTCCGCATCGTCATCTTCCCCGGCGGCATCGTGCGCGCACTTGCCCGCACCGCGCGCGACTACTATGCCTCGCTCGCAAGCGCCCGCACGACCGAGCCGTTCCGCGACCGCATGCTTGACCTTGCAGGCCTGAACGAGCTGATCGGCACGCCAGAGCTTCTGGCACTCGGCAAGCGCTACGACGCATGAGTCTCGATCCCGTCACGCTCGCGGTGCTGAAGGGCCGGCTCGAGCAGATCGCCGACGAGATGGACGCGACTCTCGCGCGCTCGGCCTTCAACCCGATCATCGCCGAGGCGCGCGACCTCTCGCACGGTCTCTACCACGCCCAGACGGGCGAGACGCTGGTACAGGGCAATGCCGGGCTGCCGATCTTCGTCGGCGCCACCGCCTTCGCCGTGCGCGCGGTGATCGCGGCGGCGGCGAAGGAGGGCGGGGCGAAACCGGGCGAGACCTGGATCTTCAACGACCCCTATGACGGCGGGACGCATCTGAACGATTTCCGCCTGGTGCGGCCGGTGTTCCGCAACGGCGCGCTGTTCTGCTGGATCGCCTCGGTCGGGCACTGGCTCGACATCGGCGGCAACGTGCCGGGCGGCTACAACCCGCGCGCGACCGATGCGCACCAGGAGGGCGTGCGCATCCCGCCGGTGCGGCTGATGCGCGACGGACTCGTCGATCCGGCGATCGTCGCCATCCTGCAGGCGAACACGCGCGTGCCGCTCTCCAACTGGGGCGACCTGAACGGGCAGATCAACGCGCTCGATCTCGGCGAACGGCGCCTGCATGCGCTGCTCGACGAGACGGGCGAGGCGGTGGTCGCCGAGGCGCTGGTTGCGCTCACCGCGCGCGCCGAGGCGCTGATGCGGAGCGAGCTCGCGCGCCTGCCCGACGGCCGCTACGTCGCCGAGGACTTTCTCGACAACGACGGCATCGTCGATGAGCCGCTGCCGATCCGCCTCGCCATGACGATTGCGGGCGATGCAATGACGCTCGACTTCACCGGCTCCGCGCCGGCCTGCGCGGGGCCGCTGAACATCAGCCGCGCGACCACGATCGCCTGCTGCTACGTCGCGCTGAAGCACCTGTTCCCCGAGGTGCCGGCGAACGGCGGCTGCCTCGCGCCGATCCGCTTCGTCGTGCCGGAGGGCTCGATCCTGGCCGCGAACGCGCCCAAGCCGGTGGCGGGCTACACCGAGACGATCCTGCGCGTGATCGACACGGTGTTCCGCGCCTTCGGCCAGGCCGCGCCCGAGCGTGCGACGGCCGGGCCGTTCGCCACCATCAACGCGCTCTCGATCAGCGGCTGGCGCGAGGCGGCGACGCGCTGGGTGATGTTCTGCTTCTTCGGCGGGGGCCTGGGCGGCAACCCGGAGACCGACGGGCTGAACCACGGCAACAACCCGATCAGCACCGCGACCATTCCGCCGCTGGAGATCCTGGAAGCGGCCTATCCCGTGCGCTTCACGCAATGGGCCCTGCGCCCCGACAGCGGCGGCCCCGGGCTGCATCGCGGGGGCCTTGGCGCGATCTACGAGATCGCGGTCGATGATCCGCGCGGCGCCGAGGCGTTCCTGCTCGGCGAGCGTGGCCGCTTCCCGCCCTTCGGCGTCAACGGCGGGGGCGATGCCGCGCCGAACCGGTTCGGCTACGAGACGGAAACCGGTTGGGCGCGGCCGCCGATGGCCTCGAAGGTGTTCGGCGTACGCCTCGGCGAGGGTGCGCGCGTGCGGCTGGAGACGCCGGGCGGCGGCGGCTGGGGCGATCCCCGCGCGCGCGATCCCGCGCTCGTCGCGCGCGACGTGCGGCTCGGCTACGTCTCGGCGGAGTCCGCGCGGCGGGATTACGCCGTTGTCGTGGCGGCTGACGGCAGCATGGATGCCGCCGCGACCGCCGCTCTGCGCAAGGCCGCGGCTGCATGAGCGCGATTGTCGGGGTCGACGTCGGCGGCACCTTCACCGACCTTTTCGCGCTCGATCCCGCGACCGGGACGTTCCGCACGGGCAAGGTGCCGTCGAGGCGCGGCGACGAGGCGGCCGGCTTCGTCGACGGGCTGAACGCCGTCGGCGGCATGGCCGGGCTCGCCGCCGTGGTGCATGGCACGACGGTGGGCACCAATGCGCTGCTCGAACGCAAAGGGGCGCGCATCGGCCTGATCGCCACGCGCGGCTTCCGCGACGTGCTGGAGATGCGCCGGCGCGACCGCCGCCGCACCTGGGGGCTGTGGGGCGATTTCGTGCCGGTGGTGGACCGCGACCTGCGGGTCGAGGTGGACGAGCGCACCCGCGCCGACGGCACGGTGCTCGTCCCCATCGATCCGGCGCAGGTGGCCGAGGCCGGCCGTGCCTTGCGCGCGCGCGGCGTCGAGGCGATCGCGGTCGCCTTCATCAACGCCTACGCCAACCCGGCGAACGAGCGCGCGGCAATGGCGGCGCTGCGCGCGCTGTGGCCAGACGGGCATCTCTGCTGCTCCGCCGATATCCTGCCCGAGATCCGCGAGTTCGAGCGGACCAGCACCACGGCGTTGAACGCCTATCTGCAACCGGTGGTCGGCGCCTATCTCGGCCGGCTGGAGGCCGCGCTCGGCCAGGGCGGCTTCGGTGGCCGCTTCCACATCGTGCAGTCGAACGGCGGCGTGATGAGCACGGCGATGGCGCGCAGCCTGCCGGTGCGCACGGCGCTGTCCGGTCCCGCTGCCGGGGTCATCGCGGCCGCGGCGATCGCGCGCGCGGCCGGATTCCCCGACGTGATCACCGGCGATCTCGGCGGCACGAGCTTCGACGTCTCGCTGGTGGCGAATGGCCAGCCCGCCTTCGCGGCGCAGGCGGCGATCGATTTCGGCCTCGTCATCCGCACGCCGATGGTGGAGATCACGACGATCGGCGCCGGCGGCGGCTCGATCGCGCGCGTCGATGCCGGGGGCTTGTTGCAGGTGGGCCCCGAGAGCGCGGGGTCGGTGCCCGGGCCCGTGTGCTACGGCGCCGGCAACGACCGTCCGACCCTGACGGACGCGAACGTGGTGCTGGGGCGGATCAACGCCGAACGTCCGATCGGCGGCGCGCTCGCGCGGTTGGATGTGGAGGCGGCGAGAGAGGCGATCGCGCGCCGGATCGGCGCCCCGCTCGGACTCGACGCGGTGGCGGCCGCGGATGCGATCGTGCGCGTCGCGAACGCGAAGATGGCGGGCGCGATCCGGCTGCTGTCGATCGAGCGCGGGCACGACCCGGCGCGCTTCGCGCTGATGCCGTTCGGCGGCGGCGGCGCGCTGCACGCGGGCGCGCTGATGCGCGAGGTGGGGCTGAAGGCGACGCTGGTGCCGCGCTTTCCCGGAGTCACCTCGGCGCTCGGCTGCGTGCTCGCCGATCTGCGCCATGACCAGGTGCAGACCGTGAACCTGATGCTCGCCGGACTCGACGAGGCGGCGCTGGATGCGCGGCTGGCCGCCGCGGGCGAGGAGGCGCGCGGCGTGATCGAACGCGGCGGCCTGCCGATCGAGGGCGTGGAGGTGCGGTTCGAGGCCGACATGCACTATGTCGGCCAGACGCACACGGTGGCGGTGCCCTTGCCGTTCCGGCCCGCGGGCGGTGCGGCGGGCGTCACGATCGGGGCGATCCGCACGGCCTTCGAGGCCGCCTATACGGCGGCGTTCTCGCGGCTGCTGCCGGAGATTCCGATCCGCATTGCCAATGTCCGCACGATCGCGATCGGTCGGCGGCCGCCGCTCGATCTTGCGACACTCGCGCCGCCCGCCACCGCCTCGCGCGCGGCGGCCGAGCGTGGCGCCCGCACGGTCTGGTTCGACGGCGCCGCGCATCAGGCGACCGTGTGGTCGCGGCTCGACCTGCCGGCGGGTGCCGAGATCGCCGGCCCTGCGATCCTGGAGCAGGCGGATGCGACGATCGTGGTCGATCCGGGGCTCGCCGCACGGGTCGACCGTCTCGGCAACCTGGTGATCACGCGCGCATGAGCGAGCCGACCGTCGCGGCGGCGGCGGGCGTCGGGTTCGGCGTCGAGGCCGAGGTGCTGATCATCGGCGGCGGCGCGGCGGGAATGGTGGCCGCGCTGGCGGCGGCGGAAGCCGGTGCCGAGCCGGTGGTGGTGGAGCGCGACGCCGTGCCGCGCGGCTCGACCGCACTCTCGGCCGGGCTGATCCCGGCGGCCGGCACGCGCTGGCAGCGCGCGGCTGGGGTCGACGATGACGCCGAGCGGTTCGCTGTCGACATCCGCCGCAAGGCGAGGGGCGAGGCCGACGAGGCGGTGCTCGAAGCCGTGACGCGCGGGATCGCGGGCACGCTGGAGTGGCTCGCCGATGCGCATGGGCTCGCGTTCTCGGTGGTCACGGACTTCCTCTATCCGGGGCATTCCGCGCATCGGATGCACGGGCTCGCGAGCCGGTCCGGCGCGGAGCTGATCGACCGGCTGCGCGCGGCGGTGGAGCGTGCGGGTGTCGCGGTGCTCACCGAGGCGGTGGCGCGCACGCTGTTCGTACAGGATGACGGCTCCGTGCGTGGCGTTGGCATCGCGCGGCCGGATGGCAGCGAGGAGCGCATTGCCTGCCGCGCGCTGGTGCTGGCGTGCAACGGCTATGGCGGCAATCGCGAGCTCGTGCGGCGGCACATTCCGGAGCTGGCCGAGGCGATGTGGTTCGGGCATGACGGCAATCGCGGCGAGGCGGTGCTGTGGGGCGAGGCGCTGGGGGCGGAGCTCAGCCATCTGTCGGGGCATCAGGGGCATGGCTCGGTCGCGCATCCGCACGGCATCCTGATCACCTGGGCGGTGATCATGCAGGGCGGGGTGCAGGTGAATGCGCTCGGCGAACGGTTCAGCAACGAGTCGGAAGGGTATTCGGAGCAGGCGGCGCGGGTGCTGGCGCAGCCTGGCGGCATCGCGTGGGATGTGTTCGACGAGCGGCTCGCGGCGATCGCGCGGCAGTTCGAGGATTTCCGCGCGGCTGAGGCGGCGGGTGCGGTCGTGCGCGCGGACAGCGTTGCGGCGCTGGCGGAGGCGATGAAGGTGCCGGTTGCGGCGCTCGCGGCGGCGCTGGCGGAGCGCGGGGCGCCGGATCGGTTCGGGCGCGACTGGACGGGGATCGCGCCGTTGGAGCCGCCCTATTGCGCGGTGCGGGTGACGGGGGCGTTGTTCCACACCCAGGGGGGCCTTGCGATCCGTGGCGATGCGCGGGTGAAGCGCGCGGCGGGGGGTGTGTTCCCCAACCTGTTCGCGGCCGGTGGCGCGGCGGCGGGGCTGTCGGGTTCGCGCGCTGCGGGCTACCTCTCCGGCAACGGGTTGCTGACGGCGGTGGCCCTGGGCGCGATCGCCGGGCGCGAGGCGGCGCGTTTCAGCCGGATGCGGTGATCCGGGGTTCAGGGGCCTTGCGGCCCCTCGCGGGGGGCGCGGGGGGCGGAGCCCCTCGCCGGTACTGTG
>CALKJX010000171.1 GCA_937995555.1 uncultured Elioraea sp. | reverse complement strand
TCATCGAGCTGAACCACGCCATCCGCGCCTGCCTCGCCGCTCACAACGCAGACCCCAAGCCCTTCCGCTGGACCGCGCCCGCCGACACCATCATCGGCAAGCACCCGCGCAGGAAACCCCCGCCGGAATCACTCCACTAGCGTCGCGCCGATGGCCCGCCGACTCGCCCTGCTGCTTGCATTGCTGCTGCCCGGATGCGGCACGGGCGGCGATCTGCTGCGCGCGATCGGTGATACGGTGCTGCCGGAGGACACCCCGCCGGTGACGCGCGCGCAGGCCGAGGCGCTGCCCTATGCCTCGGCGGTGGTACGGCTCGGCGCGCGGCGGCCGGCCTTCGTGGTGCTGCACTCGGCGCAGGGCGGGCGGCTGATCTGGCTCTCGGCCGACCGCGTCGCGGTGGTGACCGAGGCGGGGCGCGTGGTCGCGCTCGCAGGCGTCGAGGGCGCGCTCACCGACACGCGGTTCCGTGACGGTGCGCCGCCGAAGCCGCTCGGGCTCGGGCAGCACCTGCGCCTGGTCGATGTGGCGCCCGCGATCTGGGGCCTGCCGGTCGCGTGCACCGGCGCGCCCCTCGGTCCCGAAACGATCACCGTGCTCGGCGAGGCGCGCCCGACCGAACGCGTCGCCGAAAGCTGCGTCGGCGAGGACGGCACGCGCTTCACCGACCGGTTCTGGATCGGGCCGGAGGACGGGCAGATCTGGCGCGCGCAGCAATGGATCGGCCCGGGCCGGCCGGCGATCACCTTCGAGCTGGTGCGACCCCCGACCATGCCTTGATGCCGGCGCGTCGCGCGCGCGCCGTGACCCACGCGGCATAGAGCGACAGAGCCGCAAGCGCGCCGAGCACCACGCCGAGCTTGGAAGGCGGCGAGAGGGCAAGGAAGCGGAACCCCGCCACGCCGGCCGCCGCGGTCATTGCCCAGTAGAGCGCGCTCACGCGGAGCGGTGGCAGCCCCGAGCGCGCCAGCACCTGGTAGAGATGGCCGCGATGCGCATCCGCGAGCCGCTCGCCGTTGAGTGCGCGGCGGGCGAGCGTGAAGGCGACGTCGAAGATGGGGGCCGCGAGCAGCAGCGGCACGAGGAACATCGAGAGTGGGGCGGTGTCGAAGCGTGCGGCGGCGATGCCGAGCACGGCGAAGACGTAGCCGATGAACTGGCTGCCGACGTCGCCCAGGAAGATGCGCGCGCGCGGCACGTTGAAGGGGAGGAACCCGGCGCAGCCGGCGGCGAGCGCGAGGGCTGCGACATAGACGAACGCGCTGCCATTGACGATCGCGATCGCGGCGAGAAAGAGGGCTGCGACGGTGGCGATGCCAGCGCACATGCCGTCCAGCCCGTCGATGAAGTTCATCGCGTTGGTCAGGAACACGATCCAGATCAGCGTCACCGGCCAGGCGAGCGGGCCGAGCGCGATCTGGCCCATCAAGGGAAGCGAGACCGTGTCGAGCGTCAGCCCGAAGGGCATCGGCACCAGCGCGGCGAACACCTGGGCCGCGAGCTTCCAGCGGAACGAGAAGTCGCGCACGTCGTCGGCGAGCGACACCGCGGCGATCGCGCCTGCGCCGATCAGCACGGCGATGAAGTAGGTGTCTTCGATGCGCGCGATCGTCGCGACCTGGTACTGCACGATCAGCCCGGTCATGGTCGCGACGACGACGCCGAGCCCGCCACCCTTGGGCGTGGGGCGCGCATGCGCCGAGCGGGCGTTCGGCACGTCCATGATGCCGAGCCGGAGCGTGAGCCACACGACCGCCGCCGAGAGCGCGGCGAGGCCGAGCGCGAAGCCGAGATGGGCGGGCAGCGCGGCGAGGGTGATGGGAGCCATCAGGGCGCGAACCCTGCCGCTGGCGGCGGGCGGAGGCAAGGTTGGCGGGCGGGGCGGCGCCGACGGGGCGGGACTTGACGGTCGGCGGTGCCAAAATTCTACTACGTCGGTGTCATTCGCGGGAGTCCGTCCGATGCGTGTCTTGCTGACGCGGCGGGATCTTGCCCTGTCATCTCTCGGGTGCGTCGTCGCCCGCGTCGCTGTCGCGCAGTCCTTCCCCGGCCGGCCGATCCAGCTCGTCGTACCCTTCCCGCCGGGCGGCGGTGTCGACGCGGTCGGCCGCACCCTGGCCGACCCGCTCGCCGGGGTGCTGGGCCAGGCGGTGGTGGTGGACAACCGCGCCGGCGCGGGCGGCGCGATCGGCGTCGATTTCGTCGCGAAGGCGGTACCGGACGGCCACACGCTCGCGATCACCAGCCCCGGCAACATGACGATCGGGCCGGCGGTGCGGCGCACGCCCTACGACCCGCTGGCGCTCGGCTTCGTGACGATGGTGGTGCGCAGCCCGTTGCTGCTGGTCTGCCGCAACGGCTTCGGTGCGCGCGACCTCGCGGGATTCGTTGCTTTACTAAAACGACAGCCGGACGCGATCCGCTTCGCCTCCGGCGGCGTCGGCACGGCGACGCACCTGGCCGGCGAACTGCTCAATCTCCGCCTCGGCGTGCGCATGTTGCACGTGCCCTATCGCGGCACGGCGCCGGCGCTGACGGACTTGGTCGCCGGCAACGTCGACATCTTCTTCAGCGATGCCTCCGCCCTGGCGATGGTGCAGCAGGGCACACTGCAACTGCTGGGCGTCACTACGGCGGCAGCATGGGAGCGTGTCCCCGAGGCACCGCCGATCGCCTCGGTCGTGCCGGGCTTCGACGTCTCGAACTGGTACGGCGTGGTCGCACCGCCCGGTACACCTGCGCCGATCCGCGCGCGGCTGGCCGAGGCGATCGGACAGATCCTCGCCCGCGCGGACGTCACCGAGCGCCTGCGCAGCCTCGGTTTCACGCCCGCGCCGCTGCCGCTCGACGCCTTCGCGGCGTTCGTGCGGGCCGAGATCGACACCTGGCGCGGTGTGGTGCAGGCTGCAAACATCCGGCTCGACTAGCGCTGGAAAGGATGGACGTCGGCCCCCGTCTAGCCGTCGACATAGGCGGCACGTTCACCGATCTCGTGTTGGCGCTGCCCGACCGGTGGCTCTCCGCTAAGGTGCTGACGACGCCCGAGGCGCCGGAGCGTGGGGTGCTCGACGGCACGAGCGCGATCCTGGCCCAAGCTGGCGTGGCGGCAGGCGACCTCGCCCTGGTCATCCACGGCACCACACTCGCGACCAATGCGCTGATCGAACGCAAAGGCGCGAAGACGGCCCTCGTGACAACGGCGGGGTTCCGCGACACGCTGGAGATCGCGCACGAGCACCGCTTCGAGCAGTACGACCTCTACATGGAGAGGCCCGAGCCGCTGGTGCCCCGGCCGTGGCGCTACGAGGTGCCGGAACGCATCGCAGCCGACGGAGCAGTGCTGCTACCAATGGACGAGACCGCGGTCGTGCGCATCGGCGCGCGTCTGCGCGCGGAGGGGTTCGGCGCCGTCGCTGTATCGTTCCTGCACGCCTACCGCAACGATGTGCACGAGCGGCGCGCGAGAGAGATCCTCTCGCGCTTCATCGTCCCAGAACTGATCTCGATCTCCTCCGAGGTCTGTCCCGAGATTCGCGAATACGAGCGCACCTCGACCACGGTCGCCAATGCCTACGTGTTGCCGCTGATGGAGGGCTACCTGCGTCGGCTGCAGGACGGGCTCGGGACGATGGGCTGCGCGGCGCCCCTGCTGCTGATGATGTCCTCAGGCGGCATCACCACGGTCGAGACCGCGCGACGTTTCCCGATTCGTCTTGTGGAGAGTGGACCGGCCGGCGGCGCGATGCTGGCGCAGGTCCTGGCAGCCGCGAACGGCATCGACCGCGCGCTCGCCTTCGACATGGGCGGCACCACGGCGAAGATCACGCTAATCGACGACCAGCAGCCACAGCGCGCACGGCAATTCGAGATCGCGCGGGTGGCGCGCTTCGTGAAGGGTAGCGGCATCCCGGTGCGGATTCCGGTGATCGACATGGTCGAGATCGGCGCCGGTGGCGGCTCGATCGTGCGTGTCGACGGGCTCGGCCGTATCGCCGTCGGGCCCGACAGCGCTGGGTCGCGGCCCGGTCCCGTCTCCTACGGGCGCGGCGGCAGCCTCCCGACCGTTACGGACGCGGATCTCGTGCTCGGCTGGATCGATCCGGCACGCTTCGCCGGAGGCCAGATCACGCTGGATGCGGTGGCGGCGGCGCGGGTCGTGGCGGACAGCGTCGCAAGCCCGCTCGGCATGGAGCTCGGGCGTGCCGCACTCGGCATCACCGAGCTCGTCACCGAGACCATGGCGAGTGCCGCCCGCATTCATGCGCTGGAGAACGGCAAGGAGACCGCCGGGCGCACCATGATCGCCTTCGGCGGCGCAGCGCCGTTGCACGCCGCGCGCCTTGCGCAGAAGCTCGGTATCGACCGCGTGTTGGTGCCGGTGGGTGCGGGTGTCGGCTCGGCGCACGGTTTCCTGAGCGCGCCGATCGGCTACGAGGTGGTGCGCACGCGCTTGATGGCGCTCGACGCCTTCGATGCCGCGCTGGTGCATGCGCTGTTCGCGGCGATGCGCGCCGAGGCGGAACAGGTGGTGCGGCTCGGCTCGCCTGAAGCGGCTTTGCACGAGGTGCGGACCGCCTACATGCGCTATCGCGGCCAGGGACACGAGATTGCGGTGCCGCTACCCGCTGGCCCATACACGGCGGACATGCTGTACGACGCCTTCACGACGACCTATCAGGCGCTCTACGGCCGCACGATCCCGAACCTTGCCGTCGAGGTCCTGACCTGGACGCTCGCGCTCGCCGAGATGCGGAGGCTGCCGGCTTGCCTGCCCGATGTGCCCCCCGCGCCGCCGCCGCCGCCAGCGGCGCGCCGCCGCCTGATCGACCCCTGCACCGGCGCTACGGTGGAGGCCGAGGTGCATGACCGCGCCGTCCTCTCCGCCGGCGCACGCGTCGTGGGCCCGGCGGTGATCGTCGAGGCCGAGACCTCCACCCTGGTGCCGACCGGTTTTCGCGCCGGCCCGAACGCCGCCGGCCACATCCTGATCGAACGGATCGCGCGATGAGTGCCGCGCCCGGCGAGATCGAGATCCAGGTCCTCTGGAACCGTCTGCTCGCGGTGGTGGAGGAGCAGGCGCAGACCCTGGTGCGCACCGCCTTCAGTACGGCCGCACGCGAGGCCGGCGACATCTCGGCCGGCGTGTTCGACATGCAGGGACGCATGCTTGCCCAGGCGGTGACAGGTACGCCGGGCCACGTCAACTCCATGGCGCGGTCGGTCAGGCATTTCCTCGACGCCTTTCCCCCGGCGACGCTGCATGACGGCGACGTCCTGATCACCAACGATCCATGGAAGGGCACCGGGCACCTGTTCGACCTCACGGTCGTGACGCCGATCTTCCTGGAGGGCCGCGCCGTCGCACTGTTCGCCTGCACGACGCATGTAGTCGACATCGGTGGCCTCGGCGTCAGCGCCGAGGGACGGCAGATCTATCATGAGGGGCTCTACATCCCGCCGATGCACTTAGCGCGGCTGGGAATCATGAACGAGGACCTGCTGGCGATCGTGCGGGCGAATGTGCGCGAACCGGTGCAGGTGGTTGGGGATATCCACGCCCTTGCCGCCTGCAACGAGACGGGCGGTCGGAGGCTCCGCCAGATGATGCGCGAGTTCGACCTCGCGGATCTCGACAGGATCGGCGAGGAGATCATCACCCGGTCCCGCCGGGCCATGGGCGAGGCGGTTGGCAGGCTGCCGCGGGGCAGCTGGTCGGCCAGCATGACGATCGACGGGTTCGAGGGGCCCGTCACGCTGGCCGCGACGCTGAGCCTTGCCGGCGACCGCGTGCTGGTGGACTACACCGGGACCTCCGGGCTGTCCCGCTACGCCATCAACTGCCCGCTCTGTTATACTGAAGCCTATACCTGTTTCGCCGTGAAAGCGGCGCTGGCGCCCTGGATCCCGAACAACACCGGCACGCTCGATGCGGTGGTGGTGACGGCGCCCGAGAACACTATCGTCAACGCGCCGCACCCAGCCGCCGTCTATGCACGCTCGGTGATCGGCCACATGCTGCCTGACGTCGTCTTCGGCTGTCTCGACCAGGCGCTGCCGCTGACCGTACCGGCCGAAGGCACCTCCAGCCTGTGGAACCTGTCGCTGCTGGCCGGGCACGGGCTGACCGGGACGGAGGGGACCGGCACGCGCGCGTTCAACGTCACGACGTTCCATTCCGGTGGTGCGGGCGCGCGGCCCCGGCAGGACGGGCTCTCGGCGACCCCTTTCCCGTCGGGCGTGCGCGCCGTGCCCGTGGAAATCACCGAGGCGATCACGCCGCTGGTGATATGGCGCAAGGAGCTGCGCGCAGGTTCGGGCGGTCCGGGTCGGCAGCGCGGCGGCCTCGGCCAACGGATGGAGATCGGCCATCGCGATGGCGCCGCGTTCGCGATCCAGGCGCGGTTCGAACGCGGCATCCATCCCGCGCGCGGCCGCGACGGCGGACGGCCCGGGGCGACCGGGCGGCTCTCGCTCCTCTCGGGCGCCTCCCTTGGACTCAAGGGGCTTCAAGTCATACCGGCAGGCGACCGGCTGGTGGTCGAGATGCCGGGCGGCGGCGGCTACGGCGATCCGCTGACACGCCACCCCACGGCGGTCGCGCGCGACGTCAGCTACGGGCTGATCGATACTGCCGCGGCGGAGCGCGACTACGGCGTCGTCATCTGCGCGGATGGCTTGCCGGATCCTGACGCCACGGCGCGCCGGCGTGCCGCGTTGGGGCAGCGTCCGTGACGCCGGCGGCGCGTCGGCGCCGCATGTCCGCCCTTCGGTCCGCACGCTTGACCCAGACCACCCCCTTCGCCATAAGTCCGCATCCCGCGCGGCCCCGGCCCGCGGCGAATGGTATTTGCGCCTGGACGGCGCCCGACCGAGGACGAGACCCATGTACGCCGTGATCCGCGCCAGCGGAAAGCAGTTCCGCGTGACGCCGAATGCCGTGCTCGCCATCGACCGGATCGAGGCCGAGCCCGGCCAGACCGTCACCTTCGGCGAGGTGCTGATGGTCGGCGGCGAGGCAGGGGTGAAGATCGGCGCGCCGCTGCTCAACGGCGCCTCGGTCGCGGCGACCGTGCTGGAGCAGAAGAAGG